>NZ_PDKN01000004.1 GCF_004116335.1 Candidatus Marinarcus aquaticus | reverse complement strand
ATTTGTGTGATGTGAATGAGCAAGGTGAAGTGGTTGTTGATTTACGAATGAAGACATCTGTACCTGGGTTATATGCTGCTGGGGATGTGAGAATTGAAGCTGCGAAACAAGTGGTATGTGCTGCTGCAGATGGGGCTACTGCTGCGGTGGATATTATTGAGTATTTACAATAAGGTTGAATGAATGATTAAAGTAGGAATAGTTGGAAGTACAGGTCGAGTGGGGTCACTCTTAATTGATGATTTAGCAACAGACAGTGAAGCAAAACTCTCTGCATGCCATGTCTATGATGAACTTAAAAAACCTGTACCTGAAGGTACTGTAGTCACCAATGACATGGGAGCTTTATTGGATGCATCCGATGTTATTATTGATTTCAGTGCACCCGTAGCTACAGAAGCATTGTTGACTCAAATTGTTGAAAATGGTGGGAATAAACCTTTAGTGATTGCAACAACAGGATTCAGTAAACATCAACAAAATCTTTTGATTGAAGCGAGTAAAAAAGTACCCATTCTTTATGCAACCAACATGAGTTTAGGTATTGCTGTGTTAAATAAACTGGTATCTTTAGCATCAAAAACACTTAAAGAGTTTGATATAGAGATTGTAGAACAACATCACCGATATAAAGTCGACTCTCCATCAGGGACGGCTTTAACACTTGCAGAGCATGCCGCAAAAGCTCGAGATTTAGACCTTGACAGTGTCAGAGTTTCAGGTCGAGATGGTGATATTGGTGCAAGAACTAAAGATGAAATCGGAGTCATGAGTCTTCGTGGAGGAGATATCGTAGGTCGACACACCGTTGGATTGTATAACGATGGTGAGTTTATTGAACTTCATCACACGGCAACGGCACGAAATACATTCTCAAAAGGTGCAATTAAAGCAGCAAAATGGTTGGTCAATCAAGATGCTGGATTATACTCAATCAATGATTGTTTGGGACTGTAAGGATAAATAAATGTGTGCGATAGTCGGAGTTTATGGAAATGATAATGCAGCGAGAATTGCTTCAATAGCACTTTTTGCAATGCAACACCGAGGTCAAGAAGCGACAGGTATCAGCTCTTCTTGTAATGGAAAAATTCATACAATTAAAAACAGAGGATTGGTTTCTGAAGTTTTTACGGATGAAGCGTTAAAAGTACTTGCAGGGAATATGGCCATCGGTCATAACCGATACTCAACAGCAGGTGGAGACTCTATTTTAGATGCTCAACCCGTGTTTGCTAAGTATAAATTGGGTGAAATCTCTATTGTGCACAATGGAAATTTAATCAACAAAGATGAAGTTCGAAATGACTTGATTGATAAAGGTGCGATCTACCAAACAGGTATGGACACTGAAAACTTGATTCATTTGATTGCAAAAAACTCAAAAGACCGACTCAGAGACAGAATCAAAGAGGCGTTAGAGCGAACCATTGGAGCATACTGCTTTATTGTACAGTCTCGATCTAAACAGTTTGTTATCAGAGATAAATATGGTATTCGACCGCTTTCATTAGGAAAGTTAAATTCTGGTGGTTATATTGTTGCAAGTGAAACATGTGCTTTTGATTTAGTGGATGCTGAATTTATCCGAGATGTACGACCAGGTGAGATGCTTATTTTTGATGAACATAAAGATGAACCTGAATCGATTCAACTCTATGAACCAGAATATCGACCATGTGCATTTGAGTATGTTTACTTTGCACGACCTGACAGTGTGATTGACAATAAAAATGTCTACAGAACACGAGAAAATATGGGACGAACTTTGGCTAAAAATGACCAAAACTCTCCTATTCAAGCGGACATGGTTGTTCCTGTACCTGATTCAGGAGTACCTGCAGCTTTAGGATACTCTGCACAAAGTGGTATTCCATTTGAATATGGAATCATAAGAAACCACTATGTGGGACGAACATTTATTGAACCAACACAAGAGATGAGAAACCTCAAAGTGCGAATGAAACTCTCTCCTATGAAATCATTGATTAAAGGAAAATCTCTTTTAGTCATTGATGACTCTATTGTGCGAGGAACAACCAGTAAACGAATTGTAAAAATGCTTAAAGATGCTGGAGCAAAAGAGGTACACTTTAGAGTTGCCAGTCCAGAGATTAAGTATCCATGTTATTATGGTATTGATACTCCTACACAAGAGGAGTTAATCTCATATAGAATGACCAAAGAAGAGATTTGTAAATACATTGAAGCGGACTCTTTAGAGTATCTAACCGTGGAAGATTTGGTGAATTCTATTGGAAACGACAGAAACTATGCATTAGAGAGCTTCAACGGCGACTATTTTGTAAAGTAAATGAATATAGGGATAAACAATCAATTTAAAAATGCAATTAAAAGAAGTAAATACCGTAGGACGGTATTTTAAAAACAAATTTAAAGAGAAAGTTTATAAAGTACCCATCAGTATCAGTGGATTTACTTGTCCTAATATTGATGGAACCGTGGCTAAAGGTGGCTGTTCTTTTTGTGAGAATGACTCTTTTAGTCCCAATCTTCAAAATAAAAAAAGTAAATTTAAACTCAACCCTAATGTTGAAACCAATCCCTATTTAGAAAATCAACTCAAACAACTGGAACAGCAATTTTTTGCCACAAAAAATCGCTTACAAAAAAAGTTTGGCGTGAAAAAATTCATTGTCTATTTTCAATCCTTTACCAATACCTATGCGCCATTTGATACACTGAAAGCCTTGTATGAAAAAGCACTCAGTTTTGATGATGTTATGGGTCTATCAATTGGTACACGTACGGACTGTGTGACCGATGAAATATTAGACTATTTACAAGAGTTTTCAAAAACAAAAGAGATATGGATTGAGTATGGGGTACAATCTTTTTATGATGAAACTTTGGATTTAATCAATCGAGGCGATACGGCTCAAAACATGCGTTATTGGATACAAAGAAGTAAACAAAAAGGTCTTAAAGTGTGTGCACATTTGATTTATGGTTTGCCAAAAGAGAATCAAGAAATGATGTTACACACTTTAGATGAAACACTCAAACTCAATGTCGATTCGATTAAATTCCACCCTTTATACGTGGTTAAGAATACCCTTTTAACCAATGAGTTTAGAAAAGGGAATTTCACACCTATTAGTGAACAACTCTATATCGATACGGTGGTTGAATCGATTAAGCGTCTGCCAGAACATGTCAATGTACAAAGAGTGACTGCGGGCATTGATGATGACTCATTGCTCTCACCTGCATGGTGCAGAAACAAACATCAACAAATTTTTAATATTAAAAAAGCATTGTTAAAAGAGGGATTAGTCTATTAAAAGGGAAGAAGTTTCCCTTTTATTATTTGATTTTAAGTAGGTAGTCTACAACATTTTCGATAAAGGCGTCGTGTTTTCGGTCTTTTCTATAAGCAATATAGAGTTTTCGATGCATCTTTTGTGTGCCAATACGTGATTCAAAAAGAACCCCTGTTTTGAGCAGGGTATCAATGGCATTTCGTGAAACAATTGAAACCGTTGGAGCCCCCTCTTTAGAAGCATGCAATACTGTTTGTACAATGGTTGTGGCACTGGTAACTTCACTGGTGACATCAAAGGCATCACAGTCTGGAAAGTTTGCTTTTTCCAAGCTCTCTTTAAAAATGGCACGTGTATTTGAATCAGGATTTCGACACACCCATTTATACGATAAAAGATCTTTCGCTTTTGCTCGTGTTGGAAGCTTTTGATTAGAGAAGATAACAATCTCATCGTCCATCCACTCTCTGTAGATAATGTTCTCTTCAGGCACATAGTTCTCAACCAAAGCAATATCGATTTTTTTATCGAGTAAATCTTCAATGGCTTGGCCTGAAACCGTTACATTGATTGAAACATCATTATGGATGTTCTCTTTTAAATCATTTAAGAATCGTGGCAAAATATAGTTCCCAATGATAAATGAGGCACCAAATACAAAGGTGACATCTTTGTTCATGATTTTAAGCAGCTCTTTTTCTGCGTTGGTGACACACTTTTCCAGTTTTAATGCAATAGAGTGAAGCATGGTTCCCTCTTTGGTCAGACGAATACCGTTTTTCTTTCTCTCTAAAATTTTTGTGTCTAAATACTCTTCAATATATTTCATTTGCTGTGTAACAGCGGGTTGAGATATCCCCAGTTTCGCTGAAGCTTTTGAAAAAGATTTTTCTCGAACGACGGTGAGAAACGTCTCTATTTTGGCAAAATCTGTAAGCATATTTTTTACACCTTTAAAATAAGTTATGATTATAATAACATTTATTTATATAGAAGAAAATTAAGCACAACACGATTTAAAAAGTGCAAGTCGTAGAATTTTATATAAATATGATATAATAATTACCAATACCTAACAATTCAATTATAAAATTGCTTTAAAAAAGTGTAAGGTAGCAACTTTCATAAGGGTATCATAGGAGTTTTATTTATGTCGGAACATATTTTATCATCATTAAATGAGTCGCAAAAAGTTGCTGCATCACATATTGATGGATCCCTTCTTATCCTTGCAGGTGCAGGCAGTGGAAAAACAAAAACCATCACCTCTCGACTGGCATATCTTATCTCCATTGGAATTGACCCCGCTTCTATTTTAACCTTGACATTTACTAATAAAGCGGCACGTGAGATGCAACAACGCGCATTTGCAATGATAGAGAATGCTTCTACACAACCTTTGTTGTGTACTTTTCATAAATTTGGTCTGTTGTTTTTAAAATTCCATATGAAAGAGTTGAACCGAAAAGGCAACTTTATTATCATTGACACCGATGATAAAAAACGAATTTTAAAATCAATAGATAAAGAGTTAACCACAGCATTGGTTGCCAGTGAAATCTCTAAATATAAAAACTCAGTACTCTCTCCTGCTGAAGCAAAAGCAAGCGCCCAACTTAAAATGTATCAACAAATTGCCGATGTATATGAAAAGTATGAAAACTATCTCAAAGAGAACAATCTGGTCGATTTTGATGATTTGATTTTACTTCCTTATAAGATTTTGGAACAAAATAAAGAGTTGTGCGATGAAATCAGTCAAAAGTATCAATATATAATGGTCGATGAGTATCAAGACACCAATGAGTTGCAGTATAAATTACTTAAAAAAATCTGTTCAACACACAATAATATTTGTGTGGTTGGGGATGATGATCAATCCATTTATGGTTGGCGTGGTGCGACGATTAAAAATATTTTGAATTTCCCCAATATTTTTGAAAATACCACGGTGATTAAACTGGAGCATAACTATCGTTCAACCGATACAATTTTAAATCATGCGAATCAATTAATCGAACATAACCGTGATCGAATGGGTAAAAAACTTATTGGTACGAAAGATAAAGGCAATTCGATTAAGGTCTATGAATCTCAAGATGAAAATGAAGAGACACGAAAAATTTGTGATGATATTAAAAAACTTATCGATTCTGGTGTGAGTCCTAAAGACATTGCTATTTTATTTAGAGTCAATGCCCTTTCACGTTCACTCGAAGAGGGATTTAATAAAGCAAAAATCAATTACCAACTTGTAGGGGGTATGAAGTTCTATGAACGCGCTGAAATTAAGGATTTGATTGCCTATTTTAGAACGTTGACCAATCGCAATGATAACTTCTCTTTAAAAAGAATTGTCAATAAACCCAAACGGGGAATTGGTAAAACAACCATAGATAAACTTGATGCCCAATCCGTAGAGATGGATAAATCTATTTTTAATATCATTGAGGATGCAACACCTGAAGAGTTAAGTGCCATTGTTGGAAAGAAAAATGCACGTACACTGAAAGTATTTGTGGCATCAATGATGGATTTAGAAGATGTGATGAATGAATCTAAAATGAAGTTCTTAGATGCATTTGAAGATACCTTTGATTTCAGAGCTTCGTTTGATAACTTGCCAGATGGATTTGAACGGCAAGCCAATATCGATGAGTTCTATGGATATATCCGAGACTACTTCATACAAAACCCACATCTGAATTTAGAAGATTTTTTAAATGAGATTGCTTTAGAGAGTGACCAAGATACACTCATGCACGAAAGTGTTTCCATGATGAGTATTCACGCTTCTAAAGGTTTGGAGTACAAACATATTTTTATCATTGGATTAGAAGAGGGATTCTTCCCAATCATTGGTGATGGAAGTGATATTGAAGAAGAACGACGTTTAGGATACGTTGCTATAACAAGAGCGATGGATGAACTTACTTTAAGTTTCGTACATTCACGATTTTATAAAGGAAAAAGAGCGGTACTTTTAAAGAGTCGATTTTTAAGTGAGAGTGGTTTAATCAAAGGATGTTTAACCATTGAAAAACAAAGTGGCTTTAAAAAAGGCGACTTAGTACAGCATAAAATCTTTGGAATGGGACGCGTGCAAAAGAGTGTCAAAGCAGGGAAAGATTATAAACTTTCGATTAATTTTGGAGGCACAAAGAGAGACATCCTCTCTTCCTTTGTAGAGAAAATATAGAAACAGAGCATTATCTTTGATTTATCTCGTCGTTGAAGTTTTAAATTTCATCGTCACTTACTGCAGTAAGCTTCTCATAAATTTAAAACTTCGCCTTGACCTAAGATAAAATCTAAAGCTCTGTTTATACAATCCAAATATAAAATGAATTAGGAAAAAATGCAAAAGAAATTTTACGACAATGAACCCTTGAACAAACTCTTGGTGGTCAATAAACCAATGTTCATAAGCTCAAACAGTTATCTTAATAAAATCAAAAGAAAATACAGAAATAAAAAAGCAGGTTTCAGCGGTACGCTTGACCCTTTTGCTTGCGGGTGTTTGATTGTAGCATTTGGGCAATACTCAAAGCTCTTTAAGTATCTTAAAAAGACGCCTAAAACCTACCGAGCAGTTTTGTGGTTGGGAGCAACTTCGGAGTCTTTAGATATTGAGAACATTATAAGTATCCAGCAAGAGAAAAAATTAGATGAACAAGTGATTAAAAAGGTACTTAAAAGTTTAGAAGGGGAGATTACCTACACTCCTCCAAAATACAGTGCCAAAAAAATCGAGGGGCAAAGAGCCTATGATTTAGCACGACAAGGAAAAGAGGTGGAGCTTAAAACATCTGTCATGGATGTCAAACAAATAAAGTTTATTTCCTATTCCCATCCTTTTATTACCTTTGAAGCAAGTGTAAGTGAAGGCTCATATATAAGAAGTTTAGCTCAAATTTTGGCTCAAAAACTTGAAGTGGTTGGAACGCTTTCTTATTTAAAAAGATTGCATGAAGGAGCGTTCTATTTTGAGAATGAAAAAAGTCTTGATCCTTTAGAGTATTTGGATTTACCATTTAATGAGTACACTGGGGATAAACTCTGGGTAGAACACGGTAAAAAAATAGACATTGAGTATTTAGAGAAAAAAGAAGAGGGTGAGTATATAATTGTTTTTGATGATTTTTTCAGTATAATCCAAATTCAAAACAATCAAGTAAAATATCTATTAAATAAGGTACTAAAAGTTTAATGAAACCAACGAAAACCGTCACTAAAAAAGCGTACGCAAAAGTCAATATTTTTTTAAAAATTGCTGGAAAAAGAGATAGTTATCATGAGCTCGTTTCTCGTTTTGTACGAGTGAAAAATCTCTACGATACCATCTCTATAGTTCCTGGAAATGAAAAAAATGCGTTTAACTTAGAGGGTGATTTTGGATGTGAATTAGAAAAAAACACCATTTATAAAGCCTTTGTAGAGTTACGTAAATATTGCCCAAAAATTGATGCTTTTTTCAGAGTTTATACGGTTAAAGTGGAGAAAAACATCCCAGAATTTGCTGGTCTTGGTGGTGGAAGCAGTGACGCAGCTGCGTTTTTACTTATTGCCAATGATTTGTTTGATTTATACTATCCTAAAGATAAACTTGCACGTATTGGAGCAAAAATTGGTGCGGATGTTCCTTTTTTTATATATGAGTATGACAGTGCCAATGTAACAGGTATTGGTGAAATTGTTGAAGAGTTTAAAGAAGAAGCTTTAGAGTTTGAAGTTATTACACCTAAAATTGAGTGTAATACAGGTAAAATATTCAGTACATTTCGAGAACAATTTTATAAAGAAATCAGTGAAGCGCAAAGCAAAAATTTGCTTAGCATGAATAGCACAGATGTATTACAAACAATGAGCATAGAACAAGCCAATGACTTATATGAAAGTGCAGCGTATAACGAGCCTACTCTCAAAGAGTTTGCAAAAGAGGGTTGGTTTTTCAGTGGCAGTGGAAGCTCATTTTTTAAGGTGAAATAATGGCAAAAGAGAAAGTAAAAAAGAATTTAGAGTTTAAAAACAGAAAAGCATTTCACGACTATTTTATATTGGATAAATTTGAAGCAGGTGTTGAACTTCAAGGAAGTGAAGTTAAAGCGATTCGTGAAGGACGTGTTAACCTTAAAGATACACATGTACGTATCATCAAAAATGAGATATTTGTTTTAAATATGCATATTTCACACTTAAGCACCACGCATGCAACGTATCGACCTGATGAAAGACGTTCACGAAAACTATTGATGCATCGAAAAGAGATCAATAAACTCCATGAAAAAGTGACCAAAGAGGGGATTACAATTGTACCACTCAAACTCTATTTTAATTCCAAAAATTTAGTGAAGCTGCAAATTGCAACAGCTCAAGGTAAAAAACTGCATGACAAACGAGAAGACTTAAAAGCCAAGACAATGCTTCGAGAGACACAACAAGCTCTAAAAAACTACAAATAAAGCCTCCTTTAGTAATAATTGACATTATTAATAGAATTAAAAATGTGACATAAAATTAAATAAAACTTAAGAAAATAAATAAACTATTAAGCTTAAATTTATAGCCGTTGCGTTAAAATTAGTACGATAAGTGACTGTATGGTGACTTGTATATCAAAAATTAGGAGGAGATTGATGCAAAACGGTGCACAAATTGAGTACGATTACTCAGTTGCAAAAGCGTTTACGTTTTCAACAATTCTGTTTGGTATCATCGGTATGGTAATTGGGGTGGTTTTAGCATTCCAAATGGCATATCCTGAGCTAAATTATTTGGCAGGAGAGTATGGTACTTTCTCAAGATTAAGACCTTTACACACCAATGGTGTTGCTTTTGGTTTTTGTCTTAGTGGTATCTTCGCTACATGGTATTATGTGGCGCAAAGAGTTCTGAAGGTTTCTTTAAAAGAATCTCCATTCTTAATGGGTGTTGCGAAGCTTCACTTCATTTTATACTTCATTACTATTCTTTTAGCGGTTGTTACACTTTTTATGGGTATCACAACTTCAAAAGAGTATGCTGAATTAGAATGGCCTTTAGACTTGCTGGTTGTTGTTTGGTGGGTACTTTGGGGTATCTCAATTTTTGGTTTAATTGGAATTAGAAGAGAGAGAACTCTTTATATTTCTATTTGGTATTATATTGCTTCGTTTTTAACAGTTGCAATGTTATATTTATTTAATAATATGGAAGTTCCTACTGCCTTAGTATCTGGATATGGTGATTGGTATCACTCAGTATCTATGTATGCTGGTTCAAATGATGCTCTAGTTGAGTGGTGGTATGGACACAACGCGGTTGGTTTCGTATTTACTGTTCCAATTATTGCAATGATCTACTACTTTTTACCAAAAGAGTCTGGACAAAATGTTTATTCTTATAAACTTTCAATTTTAGCATTCTGGGGATTACTGTTTGTATACCTTTGGGCTGGTGGACACCACTTGATCTATTCAACGGTTCCTGACTGGATGCAAACGATGGGTTCTGTTATGTCTGTTATTCTTATTTTACCATCATGGGGATCGGCAATTAATATGCTTTTAACTATGAAGGGTGAGTGGCAACAACTACAAACAAATCCTTTGATTAAATTCATGATTTTAGCTTCAACATTCTATATGTTATCTACTATTGAAGGACCAATTCAATCTATTAAATCAGTTAATGCAATTGCGCACTTTACTGACTGGATTCCAGGTCACGTACATGATGGTACTTTAGGATGGGTTGTATTTATGATTATGGCAGCAGTGTTCCACATGGTTCCTAGAATGTATAAACGCGAACTATATTCTAAATCAATGATGGATACTCAATTCTGGTTACAAACTACAGCAATTGTACTTTACTTTACGTCTATGTGGATTGCAGGTATTACTCAAGGTATGATGTGGAGAGCATATGATGAATATGGTTCATTGGTATACTCATTCATCGATACAGTTAATGTATTACATCCTTATTATGTGATTAGAGCTATTGGTGGGTTATTGTATTTAGTTGGTGTATTTATGTTTGCATACAATATTTACAAAACTGCAACAGCTGGTAGAATTTTAGATAAAGAACCAGCAAATGCTACGCCTATGGCAGCTTAAGAGAAAGGGGTTAATATGTTTCATTGGTTAGAACAACGACCGTTTTTCTTTGCGGTTTTCGTATTCGTATTTGTTGCATTTGCAGGGATTATCGAAATTATCCCAGATTTTGCAAAACAAAGTAGACCTGTTGTTGGTACAAAACCATACTCTGTATTAGAGTTGACAGGACGACATGTATATATTCAAGATTCTTGTAATGCGTGTCACTCACAATTAATTCGACCATTTAAATCAGAAACTGATAGATATGGTATGTATTCATTAAGTGGTGAATATGCATATGACAGACCATTCTTATGGGGATCTAAAAGAACTGGTCCAGACTTAATGAGAGTGGGTAACTACAGAACAACAGACTGGCATGAAAATCACATGTTAGATCCACAATCAGTAGTTCCAGGTTCAATTATGCCTGCATATAAACATATGTTTACAAATATTGCAGACATTGAAACTGCATATGCAGAAGCATATACAGTAAAAACAGTTTTCGCTACGCCATACGATCAAGATATTGATGGTGACGGTGAAATTGATGTTCCACTTGGTACTTTAGAAGAAGCGAAAGCGAGTGCTTTAAAAGAAGCCCAAGCAATTGCTGCTGATATGAAAAACCAAGCAGTTAAGGATGCCGTTGCAAACGGTCAGGTTCCTGAAATAGTTGCATTAATAGCATACTTAAATTCTTTAAAATAAAAGAGGGTTATCATGGATTATGAAACTTTAGTAAATCTGCAAGGTTATGCTAAATTCTTTTTGATTTTAGCAGTGTTTGTTATCTTTTATTCGTATGCATATTCTATATATAAACGAGATAAAAAAGGTGAGAGAAATTACGAGAGATACTCTGATCTTGTTTTAGATGATTCTATAAGTTCTAATCCTCTTGAATCTAGAGAAAAAAATATAGAAAAAATAGATAAGGAGAACTGATATGAAATCTATGGTTATAGGTGGTATTATTCTTATCGTTGCATTAATGGCAGGAACCTACTTCGTAGCAGGGGACTCATTAAACTTCGGTGAGGACTACATCAACGACCTTACAATGTTAGCGGGATTAGCAATTATCAGTATTACGGTATTTGTCGCGCTTAAATATGTAAATCAAATTAAAAACGATACAGCTAGCGGTGATTTAGCTGAAGAGAACTGGGATGGTATCGGTGAATTTAAAAATCCAATTCCAACAGGATGGGGATTAGCATTTATCGGTGTTATCGTTTGGGGAATGTGGTATATGACTGTTGGTTATCCAACAAATGGATTTTCACAAATTGGACAATGGAATGAAGAGACATTAGAGTACAATGCTAAATTCGAAAGTAAATGGCAAAATCCAGATGCAGATACTTTAACTGCAATGGGTGAATCAATCTTTTTAGTACAATGTGCACCATGCCACGGTGTTGATGCACAAGGTATTGGAGGAAAAGCACAAGATTTAACGCAACGATTACTTAAAGAGAGTGTTGTTTATGCGATTAAAAACGGTGCAAGTAACTTCAAAACTCAATATCCAGCTGGAATGCCTCCAATGATGTTGACAGATGAAAAAGAGATTGATGAAGTAGCTACTTATGTTGCAGGTGGTCTTAAAGGTGAGCAACCAGCTTCATTTGCAGTTTGTGCAGGATGCCACGGTGCAGATGGAAACGGTATGGAGTATGTAGCTCCGAGCTTAAAAACATACACTGATTCTGTAATTACTGCAGTATTAGATGATGGTAAAAAAGCGAATATCGGTACAATGCCATCGTTTAAAGGTAGACTTAACGAGACTCAATATAAAGCTTTAGCTACTTATATTCGAGGATTAGGAGAATAATATGGCTGGAAATACACAAATGAATGAAAATGAAAGAGGTGTATTTAGTATTCACGGTGTTACTGGAATGCTAATCGCCACTGTATTGTTACTGTCTATTCTTGGTGCATTAACGTTTTTTGGTATTGTTTCTCAACACTCTGAGGCAACGAATTACTATAAAATCAATCAAGATTTAAATGCGGTCAAGTTCAATAGTAGTGATAACAACAAACACTACGAACTTGTGAAATAAGGAGGCTGTTGTGGATAAAATTATTGGTGTTTTACTGGTTGCAATAGCAATTCTTACAATTTACTTATCTTTCCTATCTCCAGATAGAGTATTTGTAGGTTAATTTGAAACAGAATACAAATTTAAAAGTAGGAGTGTTTTTAACACTTCTGCTTTTTTTTATTACAAATATAAATGCAAGCACAAATAGATATATTCTTAATGATGATGGCCTTATTGACCAAAGAGCATCAGAAAAAATTTATGAAATTGGAAATGAACTTGAAATAAAAACAGGTGTAAATGTATATGTACACCTACAAAACAGTTATAAAATTAATGAAGAACTTCCTATGAAAAAGAAGTTTGAAATAATAAAAACTCACGAGCAAAATACAATCAAACAATTACAAGAACCTTATGTACTTATCACAATGGAGTTAGAGCTTCCACATATTAATTTGACAACATCAGATGATCTAAAAGAGATTATTGATGAAGATGACATATTGGATGATTATATCATACCTGTTGTGGCTTCTAAAGATAAGAATAAACTCTTATCTAAAGTGAGTGCGGCATTGCTTAATGGCTATGCACAAATTGCTGATGTGATTGCAGAAAGCAAAAACATCAAACTTGAATCCAGTATTGGAAGTGGTGGTAAAACGGCCAGTACTGTGTGGAGAGTATTTATGTATTTTATTATTGTAACAGGTCTTGTAGCTTATACTGTTGCAGTTTTAAGAGCAAAAAAAAGATAGGATAAAATATGAAACGAAACTATTGGCCTTTTCTGTTTATTGGGATATTTACATTCACATTGGGAATGATTATTTGGACCATCTACAGTTCTACGCAAGTGCCAGTGAATCAAGATGAGAGCTTCTTGAACTCTTACCAAAAAGTGGATGAAAATTTCAATGAAATTGCATTGGCCAATGAGAAATTTTTAAACAATTATGATTTTGTTCTAAAAGTAAATGAACAAGAGTTTGGCTTGACCTATTCAGATATTTTTTACTCGCAAAGAGTCATTGAGTCTCGTTCACCGCACAAAGACATCCTCAATGTGGGCGATAACCAAGTTCAAATTATCATCAAAAATAAAAACACACAAGCAGTTGTAAATGATGCACAAATAGCTCTTCGAGTTACACGTGCGACGAACAACAAAAGCGATATTAACTTAGAAGCGTTTGAACAAAACCAAGATTTATATCAAGGCAGTTTTAAATTAGATATGAAAGGAAACTGGAATATCACCGGTGTTGTCTCTGTTGGAGAGAACAAAGGGTATTTTTTCTTAAAAACAAATGCAATTTAAAAAACTGCTCGTTTTTCCTACATCCAGAGCCATTCGAAACTATGTGAATAAACACTGTTCGAATGGTTTTTTACCTCACTTATTGACCATTCAGGACTTTTTTAAAAAAGCAATTCATGTAAATAATCTAAAATTTATTGACGAAGAGCATCGACTGCTTCTTTTAAAAGAGTCTACCAATATCAAGAATTTCTCAAAGCTTGGCATATCAAACCAGTTTAATGACTTTATTAAACAAAGTGATTATATTTTTCGTTTTTTTAATGAAATCAGTGCAGAACAAGTAAAAATAGAAGAGATTAAAACAGCAGATACCTATGAGTTTTATGAAGAACATCTTGAAATTCTCAATCAAATTCTGCACAATTATAAATCACTGTTAGAACGATATTTTTATGTGGATCAAGTGAATATACAAGAGCACTATAGCATCAATGAGGACTATGTTAAACAGTTTTCTCAAATAGAAATCTATTTTGAAGGCTATTTCACTAATTTTGAGTATCAAATTATCAAAGAGTGTGCTCAACACACAAAACTTTTAATACATTTTAATGCCAATGAATTTAATAAAAAAGCGTATGATAAGTTTAAAGATTTGGGTTTTGAACTTGAGGAAGGGTATGATTATACGCTTAATTTCAGTGACAAACAAATTCAAAAACAAGAAAGTGTACAAAAGACAGAACAGCATATCACCATTGAAGGATTTCGTTCACGTATTAATCAAATTGCATACATTAAACATCAAGTCTCAGAATTAGTCCATAAAGGCATTTTAACCAGTGATATAGTGATTGTAGTACCTGATGAAAGTTTTGTTCAAATAATGCAAGAGTTTGATGATGAGGCCTATTTTAACTATGCCATGGGAAAATCTATAAAAAGCAGTGACTTGTATATCTCAATGAAAGCGTTGTATGATTATTTGAATGAAAATGAGATACAACAAAGTGAGTATATTCACTACTTAAATCGTTTTGATAAACAAACAGAAGAGTACTTAACCAATGAGTTCAAAAAAGAGTTGAATCATGAAAATTTTGACATGCTCTTAGAGTGGATTAAAAAAGATGAAACAAAAGAAGAGTTACTTGAAAAGTTTGATGAAGTCATTTATAAATTGAAAAAGCTTCTCTTTTCTTATGAAGAGAAATTGACACTTAAAGAGGCGTATCGCTTCTTAATTCAACGTGTGCAAGAGATTACTTTAGATGATGTCAACAGTGGTCCTGTGACTGTCATGGGACTTTTAGAGACCAGAGGCATAACATTTAAAGCGGTGATTATTGTGGATTTTAATGAAGAGAGTGTACCTAAAAAGAGTGTGAAAGATAAATTTCTCTCTTCAAGTATCAAAAAATATGCCAAACTTCCCACTTTAAAAGACAGAGAAAATCTGCAAAAGTTCTATTATACGCAACTGTGTAAAGAGGCAGACTTTGTTAAAGTTGCTTATGTAAAGAATGAAACAGCTCAAATCAGTCGATTTGCAAAAACACTCTTCAGGGTGAATATATCGGATATAACTTCAGATGAAAAGTATAAAGAGATACTTTTCTCGCAAAAAAGATTTCGACATTTCAATGGTGAAATCAAATTAAATATGGATCTTTCTAAAAAGAAATGGTCGGCCACATCGTTAAAGAGTTATTTGCAGTGTAAAAGAAAATATTATTTGAAGTATATCGCCAATATCAATGAACACCATTTTAGTGTAAAACCGCAAGGATTTGAACTGGGAAGTATCATACATAAAATTCTTGAAGAGTTTTATAATCAATACACACAAATAGATGCAACCATTGATGATGAAATATTATCATCAGAAATAACGAAATACCAAAATCAAAATCCATTTTTAACATTGGAATTAGAGGTATGGAAATTCTACTTAAAAGTATTTATTCAAAAAGAGAAGTTATTGTTTAATGAACCCAAAGAGGTATTATATACTGAGAAAAAATTCAATGTAATGCATTGTGGTATCAATTTGATTGGTTCAATAGACAGAGTTGATTTTAATAAAAAAAGCAATCACTATGCCATCATAGATTATAAAACCAGCTCTAATTTAAAAGTGGACAGTTTGAAAAATTATGAAAAGAGTGTCGAGTTTCAATTGGAGTTTTACTATATTGCCCTTAAAGAGTTACTTCAAACAAATGAACTTCATGCAACGCCATATTATTATGATTTAAAAAACCAAGAGTTAATTGAAGAGAGTGCACTCGATGAAAAGCTTATGTTACTTGAAACAGTTTTAAATGACTTGCATACTTCTGAAGTTAACTTTATAAAGTGTGAGGATAAAGCACTTTGTGTTTACTGTCCATACACTCAAATATGCAATCGTGATTGATATGTTTACTTTTTATACATTTTAAAGCATTATGAGATTTTTTTTGGAATTAAACGTTACAAAAATGTAAAGTAATCTAAAATATTATAAATAAAGGCTTGTTTTGTATATTTTTTATACAACAGAGCTGTTTTAATTGTTTTTTTTACTGATATAATTTTTCTATGATTTTTTTCAGATCGGAAAGTAATATGTAAATATTACGAAATTTAGTCAGTAGATTAAATACAAAAGTGCGAAAATTAAAATAAAGGGAAGAGAAATGAAAAAACTAAGTTTAGTAGCGTGTGGACTATTACTCAGCAGTACAGCACTGTTTGCAGAGTCAAACAGTATTAAAGAGGCTTTTGCCAATGGTAAAACAAGTGGTGATATCACTGTTTATTATGAGTCACAAGATAATAAGCAAGGTACGGATACGTCATTTACAGCTGGTTCTGTTGGTGTAAATTATGAAACAGATTCATACAATGGTGTGAGTATTTCATTGGGTGGGCGAGCTCACCACGAGTTTCATGAAAAAAATGACACAGATTATGAAGCATCATTTGCAAATGACGCAATCTTACATACAGCGGCCATTAAATATGCCAATGAGAATTTTTTTATCTCTGTAGGTAGACAAGCAATCGATTTAGAGTGGTTAGGTGATTACAATGAGTCTGTAGTTGCAGGTATTACAGCTGTTCCAGATACTACAATTATCTTAGGATACACAGACAGACAAGCTGAAATTGGTTTTGATGTTGTTGAAGATTTTACTGAAATTACAGAAGATGGTGCATACGTACTTGACATTAAGTATGAAGGTGTAGAAGGTTTAATGGTGAACCCATATGCATACACTGCTCCAGATGTGGCTGATTTTTACGGATTAAAAGTAACGTATGATACAGATATGTTTGGTGTAACAGGACATTATGCCGCATCAAATGAAGATGTAAGCACAACTGAAGATGGAAGCATCTATAACTTAGAAGCACGATTAAACATCGCAGGTGTTGCATTAGCTGGTGGATACATTAAAACTGATTCTGATGGTGGTGTAGGAAGTATTGCTGCATATGGTGATAACATCTCTCCATTTGAAGATGGGAATAACACATACAGTACGGATGCAAAAACTTATTATGCTTCTGTTGGGTATGAGATTGCTGGTGTTGGTTTAACTGCATTGTATGGTGAAACAAAATACGATACAACTACAGATACTGAAAAAGAGGATGAGTTTAACTTCTATATTGACTACAGCTTCACTGATGAGTTATCTGCAAGTATTGCGTATGTTGATTATGATGATAAAAGCAATACCAATGGTGATTACAAAAAAGTATTTGCTAACGTAACGTACGCATTTTAATTCATAACAATATAACTGCCATAAAAAAAGGAGTATCTTTAGAGATACTCCTTTTTTATTTTAAAAATTTACAACTATTTTGCCGTTGCTATTAATACATCTTCAATGATTTTTGTAATATCTCCATCTAAAATAGCTTCGACATTGGAGTACCCAATACCACTTCGTGTATCTTTAACCTGTTGATAGGGTTGTAAGACATATGAACGAATTTGATGTCCCCATCCAATTTCACTCTTTTCAATACCGTCTGAGGCTGCTTTTTGTTTTTCCAGTTCCAATTCATAAAGCCTACTTTTAAGCATTTTCATGGCACTTGCTTTGTTTTTGTGTTGACTTCTGTCATTTTGGCACTGTACCACAATATTGGTTGGTATATGCGTAATACGAATAGCACTCTCTGTTTTATTCACGTGTTGACCACCAGCACCCGAAGCTCTATAGGTATCTATACGAATATCTTTATCTTCAATTTCAATATCAATGTTGTCATCAATCTCAGGAGAGACCATCACTGAAGTAAAAGAGGTGTGCCGTTTAGCATTGGAATCAAAAGGTGAAATACGCACCAATCTGTGAATACCATTTTCAGCTTTTAAGTACCCATAAGCATTTTCACCTTTAATAATAAAAGAGACATCTTTGATACCTGCTTCTTCACCATCTTGATAATCCAGCAACTCAATTTTAAAGTTTTGACGTTCTGCCCATCTAAGATACATTCTATAAAGCATTGAAGCCCAATCTTGGCTCTCTGTTCCACCTGCACCTGGATGAATAGTAACAATCGCGTTAGAAGCATCATCTGGATTTGAAAGCATCACAGCAATCTCTGTGGATTGAATAAGCTCTTCAATATCAGAGGCTTCCTCATAAAGCATTTCTAAAGTCTCTTCATCTTTTTCTGAAGTGGCCATTTCATAAAGCTCATTGGTGTCATTAAGCGCATCATGTGCTTTATTAAACTTAGAGAGTTTACTCAATATTCTATTTTTCTCAATACCAATTTGTGTGGCTTGTTCAACGTTGTTCCAAAAGTTTTGATCCGCTTCTAAAGCTTCAATTTCAGCTAAACGTTGATTTAAAATGTCTGGTTTAAGTATGTTAGTAATGTTTTGAAGCTTTTTATTTAAAAGCTTCAAAAGTTCAGAGTATTCGTAGGCGTCCATTAGTTCTTTTCTGAGTTGATGGATTTAAGATATGTATAGACGTTTTTAATGTCTTGATAATCCATTGATCCTGCATATGGTTTCATCAATATTGACATCACACTGTTTCTTTCTCCATTATTATAAGCTTTGATTGCATGTTGGAATTCATTGTGATCAAGAGTATTAAGAGGTTTTGATACACCTTTGGCTCGTAACTCCCCTTTATCTCCATGACAGTTTGCACACTTAGAGGTGTATAAAGCTTCTCCTGCTTTTGAGTTGGCTACAAAGAGGTCTTGTTTGGCTTTTTCCTCTTTTGCTTTTTTTTCATTCTCTAACTTCTTATAGAGTTTATCCATAAGCTCTTCTTCACTTACGTTTTGAAGACCAGACTCTTTTTTAAATATATAGATATAGTTGCTTCCATTTGATGTTGGGGTGATTTTAATATCATCTACCATCCAACCTTCAGACTTCATATCTTTTGCACTCTTATTGCCTGCACATGCGCCACCATCCAGTCGTGTGTTTTCTATGGTGATCATGTCTTTATGATTTTCCTTAAAACACATAGTGGTTTGGGCTTGTAGCGCAATAGAAGAGAGTAGAAGCGATGACACTATCAAAGATTTTTTAATCATTACATTTCCTTTAAAAAAGAAAAAGTGTAACATAGTTTTACTTTAGGGTTTGTTAGAAAAAAAGAAATAAAAAAAGGGGCAAAGCCAAAGCTTCACCCCTTTACTGAGTTTAGTAAGACAGGTCTATACTTTTCTAAAATTAGAAAGAGTATTGTACTTGTAATCTTCCGATTGTACCTTCTTGATCTTTTGCATTTTCTTTTTCATACTCATTTTCACCAAATCTAACATATGTAGATAAGTTTGGAGACATTTTGTATGTAGCTTGTAAATATAACTCTTTATCAGTTAAATCTGTACCTCTACCATGGTCATCATTTTTATCTTTATCTAATTGGTGATATTTAAGAGCAATGTTTAATGACTCTAATACTTGTGCATCAACAGAAACTTGTAAGTATTGAGCATCTGCAACACCGTTTAATTGTACAGTGTACCCTTGCATACCAGTTGTAGCATCGTTATCTAATGCAGCAGTACCACCTTCATCATCAGTCCATCCGTAGTTTACGTTAGCACCGAAAATTCCAGCTTTTAAACCTAACATGATTTTTGTTAAAGATTGGTCTTCTTTAGATAATGCTTTTCCAGCTAATTCTCTATCGAAGTCTAACATAGTGTGTCTAGCACCAACAGATAATTTCACTGCATCAAAATCAAAGTTAGCAGATGCACCTAATGTGAAAGTGTCAAATGTATCTTGCATTTCTAAGTACCATGCATCTAAAGCAACTGGTCCTACATTTGCAATTGCAGCAACAGTCCAAATGTTTCGATCACCTTCTAATACGTCAGTTAATTTAAGACCATTCGCTGTACCACCTTGAATTGTCATGTCAGCTGAGTCAGTTAAGTTTGTTTGGTTAAAGTAAGCACCTGCTAAAGTAACTGGTCCTACAGTTGTAAGAGCTAAGATACCAGTACCAGTTTGCTCATTTCCATCTGGGTCAATAGCAACAGTCCAAGGAGTTGTTAACCCTTGTTTACCAACGTTAACTGTAGTGTTAGCAATACCAGTGTATGAAAAGTAAACATTACTTAAAGATACGTCAGCTTGACCATCTTTACCACCATCTGTAGTAGTATTTAAAGATACGAAATCAGCATTAGTTTGTGAACCAACAATGAATCTAGTAACAGCAGTAACGTCATCGTTAACTTTTGCTTTAAGATTTAAACCAATTTTATATTTGTTGTTTGATAAATCTTTATCACTGTATTCATCATTGTAATCTCTGTCATCATATCTGTATACAACTGTTCCAGATACGTCAACGTTTTTGATTGCTTCCTCTAAAGGTTTTGCGTTAGCAGTAGTTAAACCAGCAACTGCTACAGCAGCCACTAAACTCATTTTTACGATTTTTTTCATTTGTTCTCCTAAATTTCGAAATTTCGTCAGTATTATCGGAGCGCGCGAACCATACCATCAAAGGTACCTTTTCCGATACACCGTTAGAGCAATTCTACACGAGAGTTTTTTAAAGTTTTCTTAAATCTGGGTATTCTTTTGAATTATAGATATAATTTAAGGAATTATTAAATAAATAAGGGTGTTTAGAGCATACAAAAATGGTGAATCAGTGTTCAATTGTGACAATACAGTTGTTAAGAATATCGGGTTTAGCGATAGCAAGCTTAAGTTTTGTTATTTTGTATTTTTTTGTGAGTTTTTTCTTTAAATAAAGGATGGCTTCTTCTAAAAGCTCAAATTGTCTCTTTTTCATTGTTTTTTCAATCTCTTTTGCAACCAAACTGTAATCAATAAACGCATTATTTGAGTAGTTATAAGAAAAAGAGCAGTTGATCACCACTCTTTGTTCTTTTTCTCGTTCAAAAGGTAAAATGCCGATGATACAGTTAAATGTTAACTCATTGATAGAGACTTTCATTATGCTACTTTACCCTCTTGTCCACGTACCAGTCTTATAATATTGGGAATATGTTTATAAATTATAATGAATGCAACAATATACATAGGAACATTACTTTGTACACCTAAACCATTGTTTATAAAAAGTGCAGCAATGACGGCGGTGATAAGACCTAACAGCGAAGAGAGCGATGAGATTTTAAGCACCTTTGCACAAAATGCCCAAACCACTGCACCAATAAGTGTAGGAATAGGAATAAGCACAATAAACACGCCCAATCCTGTAGCAACACCTTTCCCTCCTTCTAATCCTAAAAAGACAGAGTAACAATGACCCAATACAGCTAATACAGCAATTCCCCAAAGAGTTGCTTGTGAAACATCCATTGAAAGAGCCACTAAAAGTACAATGGTTCCTTTAAGAGCATCCAAAAGCACCGTTGCAACGCTGAGCTTTTTAGCCAGACTTGGATTGGTTTGTTTAACCACTCTTAATACGTTTGTAGCTCCAATACTTTTACTTCCTTGAGATTTAATATCCACTCCCGCAAACAGTTTTGCTAAAAGAAGCCCAAAGGGAATCGAACCAAACAAATATGCGGCAATATAGAATTGAATGGTGGTGTGTGAAAAAAAGTCCATGCTTTTCCTTGATTAATATATAGGCCTTTGATATCCATACGATTTTCAGACCAATTGATTTATTTAAATGAATTATAACTAAAATTTTGTTATATTCCGATTTAAAATGAGTAGGGCAGAGATAAAACACACCGTGTTCTTTGCCTATTACTAAAGGTCAATTTTGAATTTAAAAGAAGAGATACTGAAACTAAAAGAGCAACTCGATGTGACGATAGTTGCTCACTTTTATCAACGAGATGAAGTCTTTGAGCTTGCTGACATCAACGGCGACTCTCTCGAGCTTGCCAAAAAAGCGATGAATACATCCAGTAAATACATTCTGTTTTGTGGTGTGGGATTTATGGGAGAGAGTGTCAAAGTTCTAAGCCCACAAAAAAGAGTTTTAATGCCTAAAATTGCCTGTTGTGCTATGGCAAGAATGATTGATGTGGACTATTTTGATGAGAGTTTAAAAAAACTCAATGATGTGGGCATTAAAAGTGAAGATTTGCTTCCCATTACCTATATCAACTCCAGTGCAGCTGTGAAAGCACGTGTGGGAGAGATGGGTGGAATGGTGTGTACGAGTTCTAATGCCTATAAAATCATTCAAAAAGGATTAGAGTCAGGTAAGAAAATCTTTTTTGTACCCGACAGATGCCTAGGTCAAAACTTTGCTAAAAGTTTGAATCTAAAATCCACCGTTATTGGCGATGGCACAGACCCACATGAAGCAGATATTATTTGTTATGATGGTTTTTGTTCTGTTCATCAACTCTTTAGTGTTGAAGACATAGAGTTTTACCGAAATAAATTCCCTGATATTTTAATTGCGGTGCATCCTGAATGTGACCCAAGAGTGTGTGACGCCGCAGATTTTGTGGGTTCAACGTCTCAATTGATACAATTTATAAAAGATTTACCCCAAGATCAAAAAGTTGCTGTGGGAACAGAGTATAATATGGTGAACCGATTACGAGAGAAAAATACCTATATTTTAAGTTCAACCAAACCAGAGTGTCCAACGATGAATGAAACCACTTTAGAAGATGTTTACAGAACACTCAAAGCGATTGAAAAAGATCAAGACGAACCGTATGAAAATGAGATTATAGTTGACGAATCAGTCGTAAAATGGGCCAAAGTAGCTCTGCAAAGGATGTTTGAAGTATGATTAATATTAAGAAATTTGTAAAGAATGCCGTTATTGAAGACAACGGTCGAGGGGACTTATTCTTTGATGTTGCACCAAAAGGACGCTTCACCGCACGAGCCATTGCTAAAAGTGACGGTATCCTTGCAGGAGTTAAATACGCCAAAGTACTTGCTCGAACTGAAAAATTTGATTGTAAATTTTTAAAATTTGATGGAGATGTTATTAAGAAAGGAGACGTAATTGCAAAACTGGAAGGAAAAGCCTCTATTTTGCTTTCAAGTGAACGAACCTTTTTAAATATGTTGCAACATGCCAGTGGTATTGCAACCATGGCCAACAAATATGCCAAACTCATTGAAGGTACGGGGGTTGTACTTTTAGATACACGAAAGACGCGACCACAACTTCGAGATTTTGAAAAGTATGCTTCAAGAGTCGGAGGGGCTATTAACCACCGATTGGGCTTGGATGATTGTTTAATGTTAAAAGATACGCACATGCGAACCATTCAAAACTTAAAAGAGTTTATCGTAAAAGCGCGCAAACGAATCTCTTGGGTAACAAAAATTGAGATTGAGTGTGAAACCTTTCAGCAAGTTCAAGAAGCCATGGATGCGGGTGCAGATATCATCATGTGTGATAACATGACACCTGAGCAGATTGTGGAAGTGGTTACATTTAGAAATGAGCATTACCCGCATATTTTATTGGAAGCCAGTGGAAACATCTCTTTAGATACCATTCAAGAGTATGCCGCAACAAAAGTGGATGCAATCAGCAGTGGAAGTATTATTCACCAAGCAACATGGTTAGATTTCTCAATGAAGTTTGATTAAGAGCGTTTGTTAACTTTTTGTTATATTTTCTTGTATACAATGATTGAGATGTGAAAGGAGCAACGTGAAGAAAGATTTTATCTTAAACAACAAAGTAGACACTTCTTCACTTGAAGAGGCTCTGACACTTATAGAAAAGAGTCGGTATATATTAATAGTAACGCATGTCAATCCTGATGCAGATACCATTGCATCAGCATTGGCGTTGTCGAACTATTTTCGTGAAAACAGAATCAAACACAAAGTCTTTAATGTGGGTACAGAGTTGCCTCAAAATTTAGACTTTCTTAATGGGTTTGATAAAATCATTCATGAATTGCCCAAGTTTTATGACTTGGTGATTTCAGTGGATTGTGGTGCGATGTCACGATTAGGTTTTGAGATTCCTCAAGGGATTCCTCTGATTAATTTTGATCATCATAAGTCCAACGATCACTTTGGCGATGTGAATATTGTGGATTATTATAAGTCATCAACGTCTGAAGTAGTGTATGACTTCTTTAAATTCAATGGGTTGTATATCACGAAAAACAGTGCGACAGCGATGTATGTGGGTATTTATGATGACTCCTTAGCATTTACAGTCAATCGGTGTGATGAGTTCACGTATGACAAGATTAACTATTTGGTGAAGTGTGGTGCTGATCCATCTAAAATTGCAGATTTGTTAACCAGACGGGATTCATTGGCAAAATATCGCATTTTGCCTAAGATTTTTGAGAGTTTAGAGCTGCACAACGAAGGACGAGTTGCGACCATTTATGCACGCCCTGAATGGTTTAAACAAACGGGTGCTTCTTTGTTGGATACAGAGGTGGCATTGAACATGGTATTAAGCATTGCAGTGGTTAAAATTGCCATATATTTTAGAGTATCAAATGGTAAAGTGCGTGTCTCTCTTCGTTCTAAAGAGAAGATTGATGTGTCTGATATTGCGAGTTTATTTGGAGGTGGAGGGCACCTAAATGCCGCAGGGTGTTCTTTAGAGTGTAAAGATGTTTTTGAAGCAAAAGAGATAGTGTTAAAGGAAGTTCTTGAGAAATAAAAAAAGCAGTTTTGGAAAAGTATTATTTTTAATAATATTTTTAGGTATATTAGGTGGTGTGGGGTTTGTATTTGTCTCTCCTATTTTTGAAAAAGAGGCACCCATAATTACATTTAAAAAAGATATTTATTGGAACCTCAAAGAGAGTTTGGATTTAAAAATAGATGATAACAGTGGAATTAAATACTACAAAGTTGTTTTTAAAGATGGTGCCAATGAAACCATTTTAAAAAATGAGGTATTAAAAGAGCCACTTAAAAGTGTGGATTTGAAAATTGTTCCACCACAATTGGATATTTTCTTTAAAAGCAAAGAGGTTCAAATTGCTGTTGAGGTTGTGGATAACAGCAAATGGAACTTCTTAGAAGGAAATCGTGCGAGTGAAACGTTTAACGTTAAAATTGATACTAAAAAACCCGTTGCAAACGTGGTTGGAAACTCATTGGCTATTCGAAAAGGTGGAAGTGCTGTTGCCGTTGTAGAAGTCTTTGATGATAACTTAGAGGAGGCATACATCAGTTTTAATAACGATGAAGAGACGTTTGAGCTTATTCCTTTTTATAAAGAGAATTATTATGTCTCTCTGATTGCTTGGCCCGTTACAATTGATGACTTTGAACAAGTATCAATCATTGCAAAAGATAAAGCGGGCAATATTACTAAAAACAAAATACCACTTTACATTCGACCTTTGAAAGCGAAGAATGATACCATTAAAATCTCAGATAATTTTATTAAAAATGTGAGTACCTCTGTATTAGAACAGAGCAATGAGCCTATACCAGAAGAGCTTGAAGAGGTCTTTATTGCGCAAAATAGGTTGCTAAGAGCTAAAAATGTGGATATAATTAAAAAAGACAGTCGAAAATACATGGACAGAAGTGCTATCACTTCATTTGATATTAAACCCTTCAGTCGTCTGAGTGGTTCAAGAACGGCGGCTGGGTTTGCAGAAAAACGACACTACTACCATAATGGAAGTAAGATTGATGAAGCATGGCACTTAGGGATTGATTGGGCGAGTGTAAAACACGCCACCATTAAAGCAACCAATCCAGGACGAGTAATTGCCAGTAAGTACATAGGTATTTATGGTAATACCATCATCGTCGATCATAAAATGGGATTGTCAAGTCTGTATGCACACACAAGTATTGCTAAAATCAATGTGGGTGATGAGATAAAAACCAATCAAGTGATTGCAAAAACAGGTACAAGTGGTGCCGTGTTGGGAGATCATTTACACTTTGGGGTATTGGTACAAGGGGTTGAAGTTAATCCATTAGAGTGGATGGATAAAAATTGGATTAAAACACGTATCACAGACGTGCTTGATAGTGCTAAAAAGGTAATAGATACAAAATGAAACAACGAACCATCAAAAAACCCATTGAGATTGTAGGAATCGGACTTCATAAAGGTGTTCCCGTCACAATGAAACTGGAACCTTTAGAAGAGAATATGGGAATCGTTTTTTATCGTAAAGATGAGGGTGTAACCATCCCACTTAAAATAGAGAATGTGGTGGATACTAAAATGGCTACGGTCATTGGAAAAGATGGGGTGATCATATCAACCATTGAACATCTTTTGTCGGCTATTTATGCGTACGGTATTGATAACCTTCGAATTATTTTAGACAATGATGAAGTCCCCGTACTTGATGGAAGCAGCAGTGGGTATTGTTTGCTGATTGATGAAGTGGGTATCAAAGAACAAGAGGCAACAAAAAAAGCCATCAAAGTGAAAAAAGATGTACAAGTTAAAACCGATGAAGGCAAAATCGTCAGCCTAAAACCTTCTCACCATATTGTTTATGATTTCTCTATTAATTTTGAACACCCTGTTATTGGGGAGCAAGAGTTTAGATTTGATTACTCGATTAAAGAGTACAAAGAGAACATCTCAAAAGCACGGACTTTTGGATTTTTACATGAAGTACAATATTTAAGAAGTATCGGATTAGCACAAGGCGGTAGTTTGGAAAATGCCATCGTTTTAGATGACAATAAAGTACTTAATCCTGAAGGGTTACGATATGAAAATGAGTTTGTACGACATAAAATTCTAGATGCCATTGGTGACATGGCACTGTTGGGTTATACCATGATTGGTGAGTATAACGCACATGCAGGAAGTCATCATTTAAATCACCTCTTAACCAAAAAACTCTTCGAATCTGAAGAGAACTATGAAATTGTAGATTTAGATACTGCTGAAGCAGAGAGTAAAGTCTTTGAAATGGCATTTGCACACGCCAATTAAAAGAAGTTATATGGATGTATTAGTTATCAGTATTGCCAATCCCATTCTTATTGGTCTGTATAAAAACAACAAATTAATAAAAGTTTATGAAAAAGAGGGGCAATCATCTGATATAATACCACTTATATTTGAAGAGATACTCAAAGAGCAAACGCTTCAACGTATTTTTTATGTTAATGCTCCTGGAAGTTATATGGCCATCAAAGTCGCGTATGTGTTTTTAAAAACATTGGTCATTACCCAAAAGTTAGAGTTATTGGCAAGCAGTGGATTTCATTTCAATCAAAATTCACCCATTAAAGCATTAGGCAAAAAATATTTTATGCTTCAAAATGGTGAAATTATTGTTGATTTTATTGAGCAAGACAGAGAGATAAAACCCTTTTGTTTGCCTCAAATATTGGATGAAACCATTTTTTCAAATGAAAATTTACCAGAGTATAATTTACCCGCAGTTTAAAGGAAAGTGAGTGAAAATAACAGTACCAGCAACCAGTGCAAATCTAGGACCTGGATTTGACACCTTAGGTATCGCCGTTGGGATTAAAAACCAAGTTATTATAAAGCCGTCAAAGTTTCATAGTGTATCATTACGAGGAGAAGGGTCCAACAACCCAGTGCTTAAAGACAACAACATGTTTTTAGCTATTTTTAATGATTTTTATAACAACTTAAGCACCAAAAAACGATTTTTCAGATTTGAATTTATCAATGAAATTCCGCTCTCACGAGGTTTGGGTTCGTCATCTGCTGTAATTGTAAGTGCGATTGCTTCAGCGTATGCCATTGAAGGTATTAAACTCTCTAAAGAGAAGCTTTTAAACTTGGCTTTAGCTTATGAGAGTCACCCCGATAACATCACCCCAGCAGTCATGGGAGGATTTAATGTAGCAACCGTGCAAGACAATGAAGTGAAATACATTAAAAAAGAGATACCAAAACACTTAGTAGCCGTAGTTGTTGTTCCAAATAGACCGATATCAACACAACTTTCACGAAAAACATTGCCGTATAAATACTCAAAAGATGATGCTATTTTTAACCTTTCACATGGTTCACTTTTGACTGCTGCATTTATGACAGAAAACTGGGAAATGCTTAAAATTGCTTCACAAGATAAATTTCACCAATCATACCGAATGAAGCAGATGCCAGAGTTGTTTGAAGTGCAAAAAATGGCTTTAAAAAGTGGTGCACTTATGAGTACACTTTCAGGTTCGGGTTCAACGTTGTTCAGCATTGCATACCGAAATGATGCCAAAAAGATTGAAACAGTTTTAAAAGAGAAGTTTCCTCATTTTAAAGTTTTTACCACTCATTTTGACAACACAGGCGTTAAAATAGAGTATTAAAGCGCTATTTTAAGTAAAGAATAGGTATAATATTGGCTTATTTAGAAAAACCTTCTAGAATGTGCATTGTGTGTCGGAGTCGTAATGCACAAGATAAAATGCTCAGATTGCAATGCAATGGTAATAAAAAACTTGTATCATATACGCACTATGGTAGAAGTTTTTATATTTGCAACACATGTATTGAATATGCATTTGAAGAGAATAAAAACAGAAAAAAACTAGAACAAACATTATGCAGAGTTTGTAAAAATAAAGATGACTACATCTTTCAACTTAAGGAGATATTAACGCATGTCAGATAACGTAAGAGTTTATGAAATTGCAGATGAAACTGGAGCAACCAGTGCTGAGGTAATTACAAAAGCAAAAGATTTAAGCATTGAACTTAAATCACCTCAAAGTACTGTTTCATTTGAAGATGCAGAAGAAATTGCTACGTACATTTTAACAGGGAAAAGTTCAAAGCTTCCTGCTAAACCAAAACCAGCAGTTAAAAAAGCAGCAAAAAAGATAGAAGCTCAAATAGAAGAAAATAAAAAAGAGGAAAGCGCACCACAAGAAGAAGCAAAACCTGAAATCAAAGAGGACGATAAAGCTCAAAAAAGAGCTGAAGCTAAAAAGCCATCTTCGATTGCTGTTACGAAAACTGCACCTAAACCTGCGCCAAAAAAAGTTGAAAAAGATGAGTCTTCACAAGAAGAAGATGAGAAATCAAACAATGGACGAATCGTCCCAAAACGACGTGGATTAAAAATTGTTAAAAAACGAAAAGAGAAAGAAGAGACTCCCTCAACACCTTCACGAACTTCGATTCAAATGGACAACACATCAGTAGAGCCTGGAAGCGCTAAGAAAAAGATGAAATCTTTGAGTGAAATCTTAGGAAATGCTTCATCTGAAGAAGAAATAAAAGATGAAGCATTAAAAGCAAAAAGTAAAAAAGAGAAAAAGAAAGCTCCACCAAAAGCACATGAACATGGTAAACTTATTGAAGTTGATAGGGACACCACTGAGAGTTTTTCAAACAGTGATGATTCACTTCTTGGTGAAGAAGTCGTCTTACTTGACATGGATATGGGTGATACACCTAAAATCTTGGAAGAGGACAGACGTCCAAAAAACAACAATAATAATATTCGTTCAAGCCGACCAAGTGAGTTTGGTAACCGACCACAAGGTTTAAAAAGAGGTAAACGAAAAAAGAGAATTAAAAGAGAAGTTGAAGCAGTAGAGATTACTGAAGTAACAATTCCTGAAGATGTACGGGTATATGAGTTTGCTGAAGCGTGCGGAAAAAGTGCAGCAGAAGTCATCACCGTACTGTTTGGTTTAGGAATGATGGTAACTAAAAATGACTTCTTAAAACAAGATGAACTTGAAATTCTAGGTGAAGAGTTTGGTATTGAAGTGACGGTTAAAGATGCGTTAGAAGATGTAAACTACGTTGAAGATTATCATGAAGAAGAGATTGATAAAACGAACTTCACAAAACGACCTCCCGTTGTTACAATCATGGGTCACGTTGACCACGGTAAAACTTCATTGCTTGATAAAATTCGTTCAGCAAAAGTAGCTGCGGGTGAAGCGGGTGGAATTACTCAACATATCTCTGCATATACCATTGAACAACACGGTGAGCAAATTACATTTGTGGATACTCCAGGTCACGCGGCGTTCAGTGAAATGCGTTCACGAGGAGCAAGTGTAACGGATATTGTTATTATTGTTGTTGCCGCGGATGATGGTGTTAAACCACAAACAGAAGAGGTTATCTCTCATGCCAAAGCAAGTGGCTGTCCAATCATTGTGGCAGTGAACAAAATCGATAAAGAAGCCGCCAATATAGATATGGTTAAATCACAAATGGCTGAAAGAGATATGACACCAGTTGATTGGGGTGGAGATATTGAGTTTATTCCACTATCAGCAAAAACAGGTGAGGGTATCGATGACCTTCTTGAAAACATATTGTTACAAGCAGAAATTTTAGAACTTGCAGCAGATCCAACTGCAAAATCTAAATCAGTGGTTGTTGAAGCAACAGTTGAAAAAGGTCGAGGACCAGTTGCAACGGTTATTGTGCAAAGTGGTACTCTTAAAGTGGGTGATAATATCGTATGTGATACAACATATGGTAGAGTTAAAGCCATCACCAATGATTTAGGTAAACCCGTCAAACAATTGGGACTTTCTGAGACAGGAAATGTTCTAGGGTTAAATGAAGTACCAACCAGTGGTTCAATCATGGTAACACAAGGAAGTGATAAAGAAGCTAAAGAGATTGCAACAACCAGAGCTGAGCATGCACGTGCTAAAGAGTTATCACGATCAACTAAAGTATCACTTGAAGAGATGAGTGGGCTGATTGCTGAAGGTAAAATCAAACAACTTCCAGTGATCATTAAAACAGATGTTGGTGGTTCTCTTGAAGCCATTAAAGGAAGTTTAGAACAAATTGCAAACGAAGAGGTTAAAGTAAAAGTAATCCATGCAGCTGTAGGTGGTATTACTGAGTCTGACTTAGTATTAGCAGGTGCAAGTGAAGGGTGTATTATCTTAGGATTTAACGTTCGACCAACAGGTGCAATCAAACAAAAAGCAAAAGCGGATGGTATTACTATTAATACATACTCAGTTATTTATGACTTGATTGATGATATCAAAGATGCTTTATCTGGAATGATGAGTGCGGTTATCAGAGAAGAAAATACCGGTCAAGCTGAAGTAAGAGATACTTTCGTTGTACCAAAAATTGGTACGGTTGCTGGATGTTTAGTTACAGATGGAAAAGTTATTCGAGGTGGACATGCCAGAATCATCAGAGATGGTGTTGTTACTTATACAGGTAAAATTTCATCATTAAAACGATTTAAAGATGATGTAAAAGAAGTAGCAAACGGATATGAGTGTGGTATCATGTTTGAAAAATTCAATGACATTCAAGTGGGTGATTTCATTGAAACATTTATTCAAATTGAAGAGAAGGTTACAATTTAATCTCGCATGAAAAGTATCAATCTACAAAGAACTGAATCACTTTTGATGGAGCTTCTACCTGAAGCTCTTTCAACACTCAATGACAGCAGAATTAACTCATTAGCTATTACAGGAGTCAACTGTAAAAACGGTAAGTATGATGCAACGGTTTATTATGATGGAAGTGATTATGACAACCAAGAAATCAAAGCTATCAATCAAATTTTACATAAAGCCAATGGACGCATTAAATCGTATATATTAGCAAGTACAGGTTGGTATAAATGTCCTAACTTTAAATTTGTGAATGATGACTCTTTAGAAGAGAGTAAAAACATTGAAGCACTTTTTGCAAAAATTGCTAAAGAGAAAAAGGATCAAGAATGACATTAGAAGAGTCTATTCAACTTGCCGTTGAAGGCAATGGTGCAAAACTATATGATATCGTCTCTTTAAAAGAGAATGATAATAATATTTATAGAATCTACATCACTGCACCTGAAGGTGTCTCTTTAGATAAATGTGCTGAAATCTCTCGACAAATTTCACCACTTTTAGATATTCATGAACCCATGAATGGAAAGTATCATTTAGAAGTGAGCTCTCCAGGAATTGAGCGAAAATTGAAAAAAACAAACCACTTTATCTCTTCAGTAGGAGAGAAAGTAAAGATCAAAGATTTTGATAAAAATGTTATCGAAGGTGAATTGGTGAAAGCCGATGAAAATGAAATCGTAGTAAAGACGGCACATGGTGAAGAGCAAATTACTTACGATGAGATTTCATCTGCATCAACTTATTTTGAGTGGTAAATTTTATGCGTATTGATGATAACTTTTATATGAAGTTAGCCATTGATGAAGCATGGAAATATCAACTTCTCACTTATCCCAACCCAGCTGTGGGTTGTGTGGTTGTTAACAATGGTGAACCTTTAGCCATTGAAGCACACAAAAGTGCAGGGGAATCACACGCTGAAGTCAATGCTTTAAAAGCTGCCTACCTAAAGAAAAATCCCAACTCACCACTCAAAGCCATCAGTGACCCTTTTAAAATCCATGAATTTTTAAAAGAAAACCACAATGGTTTCTTTCGGGATTGCACGGTGTATGTAACATTAGAACCATGTGCTCATATTGGAAAAACACCTTCATGTGCCACGCTTTTATGTGAACTAAAACCTTCTAAAGTGATAATAGCACATGAAGATATGAACAAAGAGGCTTCAGGGGGTGCACAGCGTCTAAAAGAAGCTCAAATTGAAGTGAGTATTGGTTGCATGAAAAAAGAGGCGTATGAGCTTCTGTATCCATTTATTAAGTGGTGTGAAGGGAACTTTACCTTTTTCAAAATGGCACAAACACTTAATGGAACGATTGATGGTGGACGAATATCTTCCAATCAAGCACAAGCGTATGTGCATACTTTAAGAGATAAACTGGACTTACTCGCTATTGGAGGCAATACGGTTCGTACCGATCAACCCACACTTGATGCTCGTTATGTCGCTGGTCGTGCACCTAATGTATTGATATACTCAAGAAATAAAGTCTTTGATAAAAAAATACCGCTTTTTTATATTCCAAACAGAGAAGTGATTATCAGTGATAACATTGAAGATATTAAGCAATATAAGCTTGTCATGATTGAAGGGGGGTATTCTCTTTTAAATGAACTGCAAGATGTGGTTGATTACTTTATTATGATTGTCAGTCCTACGATGAAGAGTGGGTTTAATGGGGTTGAGGGGTTGGATATAAACTTCGATATCATTCACGAAAACTATATTGGTTCTGATAAAATCATATACTTAAAGAAAAAGACATCTTTTTAGCAATCTTTGCGTCATAGTAATAAATTTATTCAGTCACATACTTCAGTATGCTCTTTCACAAATTTATCTCTCTTCCTTAACCTTACTAAAAATATGACTTTTTTTGATAGAATAAGATATGAAAATAAATGCTGTAGAATTTAATAATGTATTTAGTATAGATGAATTAAAAACATTAAATAATTTTTTATTTGAGGTTGATAGATGTAATCAATCTAAGATAATAAAGAATAAAAAAATTAATTTGAACCAAACTATATCATTCAAAGAGAATAAAGTATCAATTACACATAGTTTAATAGAAGAAGATGATTTACATTCTTTTTTACATAAAATAAGACCTTTTATATTAGAAAAAGAAAATTTGTATTTTATGACTATAAAGAATTTAATAGGTAAAAGATTTAATTTTGATGTCTTAAATAAATATTTAAAGGAATTGAATAATAAATATATCACTAAAAATGATTATAATTCAAATTTAATTATTGATGAAAAAAAAATGCCGTTTGAAAAAATATTTACTTATTATTTAAATAGTTTACATTATCATCGTGAGGAAAAGAAAAAACTTATTATTGATAAGATTATTGAATTACATGGAAATATTGAGTTATTTGAATTTAAAATGATGAATATCTTATTAATAAAATATAATGCTATTCAGGAACTAGCATATATTGTTGATAAAATCATCAAAGATGAAGATATAACACTGTAAAACTATAAATATTTATTGTTAGAAACAAGAGAGAGGTGTATTTGAAGAAGGAGCTTATGTCAATAAGTGACTGATAAAAATAGATCTTTATCGCCTTTTATAGCGATAAAGATTTATAGTTTTATTTTACCTTTTCTAGGTATTCTCCGGTCTTTGTATCAACCTTGATACTGTCCCCTTCCACGATATGGAAAGGAATTTGAACAACAGCACCAGATTCTAAAGTAGCAGGTTTTTTACCACCTTGAGAATCCCCTTTGAAGTTCGGTGGCGTTTCAACGATTTTAAGTTCAACCACTGCAGGTGGCTCAACAGTGATAGCTTCACCGTTAAAGAACATCATATCTACGTTCATACCATCAATAATCCATTTAGCAGCATCACCCACTTGGTCATGTGTTAAACCGATTTGGTCGTATGTTTCAGTGTTCATGAATTGAAGCATTTCACCATCGTCATACAAGTATTGCATGGTTTGTTGTTTTAAATCAGGAACTTCACACTTATCACCAGCGTGGAAAGTTTTCTCAATCACTTTTCCATTTAAAAATGATTTGATTTTACATCGTACAAACGCTGCACCTTTCCCCGGTTTTACGTGTTGGTACTCTGTAATTCTGTAAGGGATTCCATCCATTTCAATTTTTAATCCCTTTTTTAACTCACTCATAGAAATTGCCATGGGTTCTCCTAGATTTCTGCATATGAAACTGAAATAGCAGCTTCAATGTTTTCTAATTTTTTAAGCATGTCATGACTCATATTGTTATCTACTAAGATAACGGCTAAGGCAGAGTCTTTACCTCGTGAAAGTCTAAAGTCAGCGATGTTAATGTTGTTATCGCCTAAGATTTTACCCACTTCGCCAATAACACCTGGAACATCTGAGTTTCTTAATAGAATCATATTTCCTTTAGGTGCAATGTCAAAAGCAAATCCATTGATATCAACAATTCGTTGAACCGAGTCATCAAATACAGTACCAGAAATAGTATTGACACCTTTTTCTGTTGTGATTTTTACAGTCACTTTATTGCTGTAGCCACTGTTGTGTGCAATTTCGCATGTATCAAACTTGATACCTTTTTCCTCAGCCAAGAACGTTGCATTTACATAGTTTACATCTTCACTTGTAACAGAGAGTGCACCCACTGTTGCAAACGTACTTAAAGATTCTAAATACTCTTTGATCTCACCTTGGGCACACACAGAGATAGATCGAATTGCACTCTTATCGCTTTGTGCACTTAAGAATGCCATTTTTTGAGTTAACTCAATGTATGGTTTAACAAACGAAGGAATTTTGCTCTCATCAATAGGTAAGTTAAGAGCATTTGGATATGCAATTCCTCTTGCAGATTCAATCGCATTTTGAGCAGCTTGTATTGCAATTTTCTTTTGAGACTCTTTTGTATTTGCTCCTAAGTGAGCGGTTACAGTTACATTATCTAAATCTAAAAGAGGGTGGTTTGTTGCAGGCTCTTTTTTGAATACATCAATACCCGCCATAGCAATCTTACCGTTTTTAAGGTTATTTACGAGTGCTTCTTCATTATACAATCCACCACGTGCACAGTTGATTAAAATCACACCGTCTTTCATCTTAGCAATCTCTTCTTCACCAATCATATCAATGGTTTCTTGATTTTTTGGTGTATGAATGGTGATGATATCACACGCTAAAATGTCTTCAAAGTTTTTTGTATATGTAATACCTAAATCAGTCGCTTTTGTCGAAGGAATATATGGGTCGTATGTTACAACGTCCATTTCAAATGATTTAGCTCTGAGTGCAACTCGGTGTCCAATGTTACCAAACCCAATCACACCCAGTTTTTTACCGTATAACTCATTTCCATACCAATCTTCTCTTTTCCAAATTCGGTCTTGTTTTAATTGGTTGTGAGCATATGGGAATTTTCTCATACAAGAAAGCATGTGTGCCATGGTTAACTCAACAGCTGCAATAGTATTTGCAGTTGGAACGTTCATAGCAATGATTCCTCTTTTGCTACAACCTTCCATGTCTACGTTATCATAACCTACACCTGCTCGAATAACTGCTTTTAAATTAACAGCAGCATTTAAAAACTTTTCATCTACGTCTGTTGAGCTACGTGTAATTGCAACATCCGCATCTTTAATTACATCTAAAAGTGCAGTTTTATCAATGTCTGCTGCATATACATAATTAATATCTTCTGTAGTTTGTAAGATGTTTAATCCATCTTCATGGATGTGGTCACAAACTACAATTGTATGTTTACTCATTTTAGTCAAATCCTTGAATTACTTAATTTGATCTTTAATAATATCACCAAGCGTCATTGATGTGTCATCGTTAACTGCTTTGAGTGTTTCTCTCTCTCTTTGAACTTCTAATCGTTTGATTGATAATCGAATTCTATTTCTTTTAGTATCAATGTTTACAAGTACGGCTTCAATTTCATCACCCACTTTGATGTCCTCTTCTTTTAATGGACCAAAATCTTCTTTTCTGATAAGACCATCTAAGTTGTCTTCTAATTTAATGAAAAGACCGAACTCTTTGTTATCTTTGATTGTACCTTTAACAATATCACCAATAGCATGTTTATTTTCAAATGCTTTTGCAGGAGAGTCAGAAATCTCTTTAACTGAAAGTGAAATATTCTCTTTTTCTCTGTCAATTTTGATGATTTTAGCTTCTACTTCATCACCTTTTTTATAGATGTTTTTACATTTAACGTTATTATCCCAAGAGGCTTCTTCATTGTGAAGTAATCCATCAACATCACCGATTGTAATGAACGCACCAAAGTCAGTTAAAGTTGCTACATGACCTTTTACGATATCACCCACTTTGTGCTCTTTTGTGAATTTACTGAATGGTTTTTCTTGTAAGTTTTTCAATGAAACTCTTAATCTTTTTTTCTCAACATTCAGTTCAATAACTTCAACATTAACTTCTTCACCTAAAGTAAGAACATCTTTTGGGTTTTTAAGATTTTTGTTCCATGAAATTTCAGATACGTGTAAAAGACCTTCGATATCATTTCCTAAATCAACGAATGCACCATACGATTCGAAGTTAGAAACTGTAACAGTGATGGCATCACCCACTTCTAATTCGTTTTTAATCTCTTCCCATGGATTTGGAAGTGCCGCTTTAATTGAAAGGCTTAAGTGTTGTTTTGCTTTGTCATAAGATAATACAACAACAGTCACTTCGTCACCTTCGTTGTAGTAGTTCGCAGGATTTACTGGTCCTTTGTAAGAGATTTCATTGTAGTTAACTAAACCATCAATTCCATCTAAGTCAATGAACATACCGTATGAAGTGATTTTTTTAATCACACCATTGATTGGTTCATTTTTTTCAATGATTTCTGCAACTTTTGCATCTTTTTCTTGTTTCCCATCTTCAATCAGTTTTTTTCTAGAAACAATGATTGAGTTTTGTGCTTCGTTTACTTTTAAAACTTTTGCTTTAACTTTTTTACCTACTGCACCGATAGCTTTTAAGTAGCTTTGTGCCATTGGCATGAAGTATTCACAACCGTTATCATCTTCAACGATAAACCCACCTCTTTTTTTAACAGAAGTAATTTTACCTTCAATTGTAACGTCTTCAACGTTTTCACCGTGTGCTTTTACAAACTCATCAAATTTCTCTTTTTGTAAAACTTTTTTGTGAGAAATCGAAGGTCTTTCACCTCGATTACCAGTTAACATTACAGGGATTACATCACCTGCTTTGTACTTAACTTCACCATTGATAGTGATTTCAGACAATGGAAGTCTACCTTCAATTTTTTGTCCCACATCAACTAAAACGTTATCACCAGTAATCTCAACAATTACACCATCAACTACAGAGTTGTTTTCACTATTTTCTAAAGACTCGTTAAGCATTTGCTCAAAGTCAAAGTCTTCACCAATTTCAATATCTTCGATACCCATATTTTTCCTTCGTATTAACCGTTATTTATTAAATTCGTAGATTATATCTAAAAAAGGCTTAAACTATTTAATCTATATTTTTTGAATTTCATCAACAACCTCTTGAATAATCCAGTCAGGCGTTGATGCACCCGCAGTAATACCGCAGATTTCGTGGTTTGTAAACCAATTGTTATCCAATTCATTTTTGTTTTCAATGAGGTAACTGTTGGCACAATTTTCCAAACAAATGGAGTGCAATTGTTTGGTGTTTGAAGAGTTTTTTCCACCAATGACAATCATGATATCCACCTCTTTTGAGAGCTCTCTTGCGGCATCTTGATTTTCAAACGTTGCATCACAAATGGTGTTAAAGACACGCACTTCTTTATTTTTTAAGATAAGGTGGTTTACGATGTCTAAATAGATCTCTTTTTTCTTGGTTGTTTGCGCCACAGTGGCAATTTTGTCGTATTTAAAATGAATGGTATTTAAATCAGAGAGTTGTTGTACGACATGTACATCATCTGTGGCATACGATTTTACCCCTTTAACTTCAGGATGTTCTTCATCCCCAAAAATTAAAATACTGTACTGCTCTTGAGACATTTTCTTAACAATTTGTTGAGGGGTTGTTACAAAGGGACAGGTGGCATTGATAACTTTGGCATCTTTTTGTTTGAGCTCTTTTAGATCATTTTTTGGAATACCGTGCGTTCGTATGATGACCGTGTCATTTTCTTTAACGTCACCAAGTTCATTGTATAATCCAACATTGTAATCATTTTTAAGTCGATTGATTTCGTTTTGATTGTGAATAAGTGGACCCATGGTCGAAGAGTTTTCATACGATTCCGCAATTTTAATGGCTCGTTTTACACCAAAACAGAATCCATAGCTTGATGCTAATTTAACTTTCATAATGTTTTATCCTTAAAAATGGTCCCCATTTTTAAGGGACCGTATCCAATAACTTCTTTGATCATACAAGCTAAGCTTGGATTAAAGAGACAAGCTCTAAAGGAAACAACGACTTGTTTCTATGATAAAGAGTTTAAAATGTCTGTAAAGTTTGGAAATGAGGTTTGAATACACGCAGTATCTTCAATGTGCATACCACAGTGTAATCCAGCAATGGCAAAACTCATAGCAATTCGATGATCACCATGCGAATCAATGGTTGCTTGGCTCATTGTTCCACCAATAATTTCGTATCCATCAGGATACTCCGTATATTTGACACCACACATTTTTAAGTTGTTCACCACTGAAGCAATTCGGTCACTCTCTTTGACTCTTAACTCTTCGGCATTACTCACTTTTGAGTTCCCCTTTGCCAAAGACATTGCAATGCTCAGTGCTGGAAGTTCATCAATTAACCAAGAGATATTATCTTCAACAACAACTCCATTTAGTTGATTGTATTTAACTTCAATATCTCCAATAGGTTCATAAATATTCTCTTTTTCAATAAAGTTAACTTCTGCACCCATTCTCTTAAGAACTTGATAGGCTTCAATTCGTGTTGGGTTGAGCGTAACGTTTTTAATTCTTACACTTGAATTGGGTGTAATGGCTGCAGCTACAGCGAAGAAAAATGCAGAAGAGGGATCCGTTGGTACGGTCATCTCTAATGGTTTTAAAGGCTTGCTTAATGGCGTGATTTCAATAAACCCTTCTTCATTGGTTGTTAAAGTCGCTCCCATGCCTTTAAGCATTCTTTCTGTATGGTCACGAGTGAGTTCACTCTCTTTATATTTTGAGACACCATCAGCTCTAAGTGCTGCTAAAATCATCGCTGATTTGACTTGAGCTGAATCCACAGGTGAGACATATTTAAACGCTTTTAATTTGCCCCCTCGAATAAAAAGTGGCGCTTTATTCCCTTTTTCACGTCCATCAATTTGTGCACCAATACTTCGTAAAGGGTCGGCCACTCTTTTCATCGGTCGAGCGTGAAGGTATCTGTCTCCTACAAGAACAAAGGCTCCATCAATAGAAGATAAAAAACCACAAAAAAGACGCATCGCAGTTCCTGAATTACCACAATCTAAAACATCAGCAGGCTCTTTTAATTCACCTGTTGGTGTAATTGTAACATCTCCACCATTTCGTTCAATACTTGCACCCAATTGTTCTACAATGGAAAGTGTATTAATCGTGTCTTCTGCTGTTAAAAAGTTTTTGATGTGTGAAGGCTCGTCACTGAGAAGTGAAAACATCGCACAACGATGTGAAATCGATTTATCACTGGCAATGTTGTCAATGACAACATTAAATGGTTTTGTGAGTTTTTCAACCTTCATTATTTCCCTTTAATCTCTCAGACCAATACCCAGGTCAGAATGGAGTTTTTCTAAAATTGAGTCCATGATTGAAGTGATGTCTTCTTCTTCCATTGTTTTTTCATCACTTTGAAGGACAAATCGAATCGTTAAACTTTGATTATCACCTAATTTTTCATCGCTGTAAATATCCACCAAGTTAAACTGCTTAATGTCTTTATTGTCTAAAGTAAAAATGGCTTTTTTAATTTGACTGTAAGGCATATTTTTTGGTGTAACCACACTTAAGTCACGTTTTGATGCTTGAAATTTAGAGTAGCTGTTTACTTTGACTAACTCATCACCTAATGCATCAAAATCAATTTGTGCAATAAACGAATCGGGTAAATCAAAATCGTCCGCGACACTTGGGTGCAGTTTAGAGATATATCCTACCTCTTTTCCTTCAATGATAATCACCCCGTTTTGATATGGATGTACAAATTTATTAGGAATCGAATTTATTGGTTCAATTTCAAATTTCCCAATGACGTTGAGTACTTTTTGTGCAAACTCAAAGAAGTTCATGTTTTGAGGTTTTCCTTGATTTGAGAAATCCTCTAAGGCTTTATCTCCACAGTGTACAAACGAAATCGCTTTTGATTCATCTCTTTGTTTATTGAAAATGGTTCCAATTTCAAAGAGTGAGACTTGTTTGAATCCCAGTTTAAAGTTGTTTGATGCGGCTTCAATCAGGTTCAATAAACATGTGGTTCTAAATGTATTCAGCTCTTTTGTAATAGGGTTTAAAATATCTTTTTTATCAATGACTGTATCAAACCCATATTTTTCAAGTTGCTCTCTTGATGAGAAAACATACGTCACAGTTTCAAAGAAACCATTTGAAATGGCATTTCTTCGTAATCGATTCTTTTTAATTAAATTTTTTGATGTTGCATTGGTTCGGTTCACTTCATCAATGGCCAATGGTTTTGATTGAATATTATCAATTCCAATGATTCGTACAATCTCTTCAGTAACATCAGCAATGTTTTTAATGTCGTGTCTGAAGAATGGAATTTTGATAGAAAATACACCATTTCCTCCATCTCGTACTTCAAATCCTAAGGCATTTAAGATATTCTCAATTTTAGCTTTAGCAATTTTTTGTCCAATGATGGCATTGACTTTTTTAATATCAATGTCTAAGTGCAGTTTCTCTTTATCATCAATAAACGTTTCACTTCCGGCATAGATTTTTGCACCACATTTTGAAATCATGGTTGTGAAGTAATCAATACCCGCTTTGATATTGGGTTCACTTCCTCTTGAACTTCGAAAGTAAACATCCCCCGTCTTAGCTTTGCTTTCATACACTTTTCGTGAAACTGTCTCCGGGTCAATGTAGCTTGCTTGAATGATGAAGTCATCATCTGTTTCATCAAACTCTTGTGCATTCACTCCAATGGTCCCTAAGCACTCATCTCCATACACAGAGTCAAACCCTTTGGCATCTTTTTTGATGTGAAGAAGTGCCAAGTCATTTTTGCTTGATGCAGAAGATTTTGAGTAAGCTGTTAAAAGTACGCCTAATGTGTGTACCACATAGTTCAGTGCATCTTGAATTGCTCTGCCCGTGAACTGTTCAATGATGCTCATTCTGATCTTTTGAAGAACAGGCAGTTTGAATTCGCTGAAATCAGCTGCTTTAAAGACCAGTGAAGAGTCAATATTGCTTGCACACTCAATCTCTAAAACTTGACCAATCCCTAACTCTTTATACTCTAAATGTTTCTCTTCTTCATGCATTGGAAGTTTGTAGTATGTTGATAGCTCTCGTGCAACCCCATTGATGCTCAGACAATCCCCACGGTTGGCTGTCAATTCAATCTCGATGATGTCATCATTTAAAAGCGGATACTCTTTAAGCTCTTTTCCTAAAATCAACTCTCCAATGGAGTCATCTAACTCTAAAATACCGTCGTTCATTTTAGGCAGACCAATCTCCGTGGTTGAACAAATCATACCAATGGATTCAACTCCTCGAAGTTTGGCTTTTTTGATTTTAAAATCTTCTCCTAAAACACACCCTAAAGTTGCAACCGGTACGTATTGACCGGCTGCTACATTTTTAGCTCCACAAACAATTTGAACTTGTTCATTTCCCAAATCAACTTGACAAACACTCAGTTTATCAGCATCAGGGTGTTTCTCTTTTTCAACTACTTTTCCAACAACAACCCCCGAAGGAATCTTTACACTTTGTACACTGTCAACTTCTAAACCAATAGAGTTAAGTGTTTTACAAATGTCTTCGGTTGAAATCTTTGAAATATCAATAAATTCTTGTAACCATGCTCGTGTAACTATCATTTAAACTGTCCTAATAATCTTAAATCACTCTCAAATAAAGATCTTAAGTCTCCAATATTGTGCGTTAACATTGCAACTCTTTCGATCCCCAAACCAAATGCGTATCCAGATTTATTTTCGTATCCAACTGCATCAAATACATTTTGATCCACAATACCGCATCCAAGAATTTCTATCCATCCTGTATGCGAACAAACTCGACATCCATCTCCACCACAGAATACACATGAAATATCAACTTCTGCCGATGGTTCAGTGAATGGGAAAAATGATGGTCTAAATCGTACATCAACTTCGCCAAACATATGATGTAAAAATTCGACTAATACATGTTTTAAATTGGCAAATGAGATTTTATCTGCATCATCAACAACCAATGCTTCAATTTGATGAAACATTGGAGTGTGTGTAATATCATAATCTCTTCTAAAAACCGTTCCTGGAGCAATCATTCTAATTGGAGTAGACTGAGATAACATCGTTCTAATTTGCACAGGTGAAGTATGCGTTCTTAATAGGGTAAAATCTTTGTTATAAAATGTATCTTGCATATCTCGTGCAGGGTGGTATTTCGGCAGATTGAGTGCTTCAAAGTTATGGAAATCATCTTCGACTAATGGACCCTCTTCAACCGAGAAGTTAAGGTTTTGAAAATAGTTAATAATTCTGTCCATAGTGTCCATAACAGGGTGAACGGCACCACATGTGTGCTCTGCATTAAACATCGTTACATCAATCTTTTCAGCTTCAAGTTTTCGGTTTAGCTCTAAAGCTTCAAGCGTCACTTTCTTGCTTTCAATTGCTTCAGTTACCGCTGCTTTTTGTTGATTTAAATTTTGTGCAAATGCTTTCTTTTCTTCGTTGGGAACATCTTTCATTTTTGCAAACTCTAATGTTAAAACACCTTTCTTCCCCAGTGTCTCAACACGTAGTGTCTCTAATGCTTCCAGAGACTGCGCATTGTCAATTTTTTCAAGCCACTCTTTCAATATATTACTCCATTGATTAATCGTTAAAGGTCGCTATTGTACTTAATATTTTATTAGAGTTTGGTTATAATATTTTTTACTATAATTTCAAGGATATAAAATGTGTATTTTCTGTAAAATTGTTAATAAAGAGATTCCTAATAATACGGTATTAGAAAACGAAGAGTTTTTATGTTTTCATGACATCAATCCTGCGTGTAAAATTCATGTATTGATTATCCCAAAAGCACACTATGACTCATTTGATGTCACACCACCAAGTGTGATGAAAGGTTTAACAGCATTTACTCATCAAGTGGCTGAGAAACTGGGAGTCAAACAGAGCGGTTATCGTTTGATTACAAATATTGGAAATGATGGAGGACAAGAGGTTCCTCATCTGCATTTTCACCTTTTAGCAGGTGAACGAGTAGGGCGTTTAGTAGGGGAAAAGTAGAAAAGCTTTGGCTTTCTACTTATCTGTAAACTGACCTAATTTCATCAGTTTTTCATAACGTTTTTCATAACGTTCTTCAGGTGTGAGTTGTCGTAACTCTTGAAGTTGTTCTAAGAAGTAATCACCCAATGCTTTACAGGCTTCTTCTTTTCTTCTGTGACCACCAACAAGTGGCTCATTAATCACATCATCAATTAAATCTAACTCTTTAAGAGATTCGGCTGTGATTTTAAGTGAATTAGCAGCTGTTTCTGCTTGAGCTGGGTCGTTCCATAAAATAGCGGCACACCCTTCTGGTGAGATAACGGCGTAGACTGAGTATCGCATCATCGCTAATTTATCGGCAACAGAGATTGCTAAGGCTCCCCCTGAACCACCTTCACCAATAACCACTGAAACGGTGATGGTATTTAAATCAGAGAACTCAAACAGGTTTTTAGCAATTGCTTCACTTTGATTTCTCTCTTCTGCACCAATTCCCGGATATGCACCTGGGGTGTCCACAAGCATTAAAATCGGAAGACCAAATTTCTCTGCCATTTTTGCGCAACGAAGAGCTTTTCTATACCCTTCAGGGTTTGGCATACCAAAGTTACGCATCAATTTATTTTTTGTTCCTCGACCTTTTTGTTCACCTATGACCATGACTTTTTCAGTGCCAATATAACCAATGTAACACACAATTGCGTTGTCATCACTGAAATGTCGGTCTCCATGAATTTCATAAGCATCTGTTAAGAGTGCTCGAATGTAGTCAAGCGCATAAGGTCTGTCAGGGTGACGAGCAAGTTGAAGTTTTTGATAGTCGCTTAAGTTTTTAAATGTTTTCTCTACTTCTTTATCGTATTTACTTTGAAGTATTTCAGCAGCATGATCATCTGCTTTTGATTTTGCTACGATTATCTCTTCTTCTATGGTCTTTAATTTCTCTTCAAATGCTAAATATGTCGCCAAATTATTCCTTTTTTAATAGGCTCTAAAAAAGAGCCTCTTATCCGTTTATTAGTTAACTTTTTTGAAAATAACTGAAGCGTTTGTTCCACCAAAACCGAAGTTGTTACTCATAACAGTTGTTAAAGTAGCTTCACGTTTTACGTTTGGAACATAATCTAAAGTACACTCTGGGTCTTGGTTTTCAAGGTTAATGGTTGGAGGAATAACACCCTCTGTTAAAGCTTTGATTGCAAAAATCGCTTCAATTGCACCAGCTGCACCTAAACAGTGACCAATTTGTCCTTTAGTAGAAGAAACAGGAGGGCAGTTCTCTCCAAACAGCTCTTTGATGGCTTTTGTTTCGTTTACATCTCCCACAGGAGTAGATGTCCCATGAGCATTGATATAATCAATAGTAACATCCCCACCTGTATGCTCTTTTGCCATAGCCATTGCAGCTTTCATGGCTCTTAATGGACCATCCATAACAGGAGCAGTAATGTGGTTTGCATCGGCACTTTCACCAAAACCAATCACTTCTGCATAGATTTTTGCACCTCTTGCTTGAGCTGATTCCAAGGTTTCAAGAACCAATGCCCCCGCACCTTCACCCATTACAAATCCATCTCGTTCTGCATCAAATGGTCGTGAAGCTGTTTTAGGATCATCATTTCGAGCACTGAGTGCTTTCATTGCAGCAAATCCACCAACACCAGCACCACATATAGCACTCTCTGCACCCACAATTAAAACTCTGTCCGCACCATTTAATAAAATAGTTTTAACACCATCTGCTAATGCATGAGTTGAAGCGGCACACGCAGTTACATGAGAAAGGCTTGGCCCTTTTAAGTTGTGTTCAATTGAGATAAACCCACCTAACATATTTACTAAAGATGATGGAATAAAAAATGGAGAGATTCTTTTTGGTCCTCGTGTTTCACATACAACCGAGTTTTTCTCAATTGTAGACAGACCACCAATACCAGAAGCTGAAACCAAACCAAATCTTTCAGAAAGGCTTTCATCTACTTTTTTATTCTCTTCACTGATATATCCAGAATCTCTCATTGCTTCGTTTGCAGCTTTGATTCCCAGTTGAATAAATCGGTCTGCTTTTTTAACCTCTTTTTTATCCATAACTGTAGCAGGATCAAAATCTTTTACTTCACCAGCGATTTTAACTGGGTATTCACTTGCATCAAACAGTGTGATTGTGTCGATTCCACACTCTGCATTAACGACTGCTTTGAATGAATCTTCAACGTTGTGTCCCACACTATTAATCGTACCAATTCCTGTTACAACTACTCTTTTCATTTATGCTCCATATTTTAATAAATTATTTAAAGTATTCAATTTTTTCAATAATATTGTCAGAATATTGAGAAAAACTCAATACTTTAAATAAAAAGTCAGTAAAACTGACTTTTTAATTTAAATTAAGCGTGGTCTTCAACGTATTTAATAGCGTCACCAACAGTTAAGATTTTTTCAGCATCTTCATCTGGAATTTCGATGTCAAATTTTTCTTCTAATGCCATAACTAATTCAACAACATCTAAAGAGTCTGCACCTAAATCTTCAATGAATTTTGAATCTTCTTTGATTTCTGATGCTTCGCAATCTAATTGCTCAACTACTACTTCTTTTACGTCATCTAATAATGCCATTTTCTTTCCTTTTAAAAAATTGTCGTGTTATTATACCCAAAAAGATTTTAAAAATTCTTTTATGAGTTTTAAACTATACGTATAATCCACCATTAACTTTGAGGATTTCTCCCGTAATATAGCTTGAATGGTCGCTTAAAAGAAAAGCAACTGCTTGTGCAACTTCACTTGCTTGACCGAATCTTTTCAATGGAATATTTCGAATATACTCCTCTTTTACTTCCTCTTTTAACTCATCTGTCATGTCTGTTTGAATAAATCCTGGAGTAATTGCATTATATCTGATACCTCGTGCAGCAGCCTCTTTTGCAAAAGATTTTGTCATGGCATTTAAACCACCTTTAGATGCAGCGTAGTTTGTTTGACCTGGATTTCCCATCTCTCCAACAATAGAAGAGATGTTTACTACTGAACCAAACTTCTTTTTACCCATTGCTTTTAATGCCTCTTTACATCCAATGAATGCAGATGTTAAGTTCGCTGAAATAACATCATTAAAATCATCAATTGACATTCTTAAAGCCAATTTATCTCGTGTAATACCTGCATTATTGACTAAATATGAAAGCTGACCATCTGCATCCACGATTGTTTTAATCGCTGCAACAAATTCATCCTCTTTTGTAACATCAGCTTGAACCACTGCAGCGCTTCCACCTGCAGCTTCAATTTCTTCTTTTATTTTTAATGCAGCATCGGCTCCACTTCGGTAGTTGATCCAAACTTTCAGACCATGCGTTGCTAACTCTTTAGCAATCTGAGCTCCTATTCCTCTGCTTCCACCAGTTACAAGTACATTTGTTCCACTGAATTTCATACGGTTTCCTTATATAAATTTTTTGTATTTTAGCAAAAACAACATTATAGCTGTTTTTAATGACACTCAGATGTCTTTAGCCAAGACAAACATTTTGTCAAAATTGTTTTTATAATCACTGCAACGCTCACACACATTGCCTTGGTTTTTATTGATAAATGCGCCATTACACTCTGAACACTTAATGTATTCAAATTCGACAAGTTTATTCGCTTTGTCAAACATATGATCAATGATATTTAAATTGGAGTGGGTTTTAATGGCATTGGGCTGACATACTTGTTCACAGATTTGACACCCGATACATTTTCCTGATTGGAAATAGATGGCATCTTTGGTTGAGTTTTGAAAGAGTGCTTGCGTAGGGCAAAAGGTGATACACTCTACACAATTGGTACAACGCTCAAAGTCAATGATTTTACTAAAAACAATGGTGTGTTCGTGATTGACTCGCAGCTCTTGTTGTTTGATGTCTTCACACACCAATTTTAAAGAGTTTTTAAACAAGATATGTTTTGCAGGCACATTTTTTTCATGTTCATTGAGTCTTGCGGAAATGTTTATCTCTTTACTGAGCTCTTTGTTTGTTTGTACCAGTTGTCTAAAGAGATTTCTTCTGCTGTGGTCTTGAAGCTCTTTTTTAAATGGTTTTAAGAACAACGAGCTTTCACTGCCAATAAAAGCAAGGAAATAGTTGGCATTTTGTACGATGGCTTCAATGTAGTTTACTGCATGTTCTGAAATATCTTTATCATACTCTAAAAAGATGTTTTGTTTGCTTCTTAACACAATAGAGATAAGATGGTAGCTGTCAAACATTGAAAAAGTAGGAACATCAGTTTTTTCAATGATCTTGTTTTTTTCACTGTTGATAAACTCAAAAACAAAACTGTTTACATCAAAGTTTTCTAAATTCAGAGCTTCAGTGGGGCAAATACCTATGCATTCACCGCATTGGGTACATTGCTCAGAAAAGAGTGTTATTTTTCCTTTAAACAGACCTAAGGCTTGTGTTGGGCATTGCGAAAAACAGAGTTGGCAATCATTATAAAGGTACTCATTTCTTAAACATTTTAACGTGTTTAATGAAAAAAGCTCTTTTTGTTGAATGAAGTTGATGTTTTCCACTTAAACACCTCGTTTGTTGTCCCACACACGTATGTGTAAACGGTCTGAGTATTTAAAACCATGTTGTATGGCCATATTAATGACCGCTTCAGAGTTTTCATCAATCTGTTTGGCACTGTCCCCCATGGGCATCAAAAAGACTTCTGTGGGAGGGATTTGCTCTAAAATGGCTTGAATCTCCTCAATGGCATGACTTAAAAAAGTTTTATCAATCACAAACTTTAAGTAGTGCTCTTTGGCATGTGTGCAAATTGTTGTGAGAGTGTCAATATTGATACGTTTTTTTAAGGGTTCTTTGCTGTTTGAGAGTTTCACACTCATGGAAAAAAGTATTGCTTTTTGGTAGGCGTGTTTGAGTGTTATGTTTAAAGAGGCATTGGTTTCGATGGTGACATGAAACCCTTCATTGACATAATACTCTAAGAGTTTTTGAAACTCATTATTGTTCCAATACAGCAGTGGCTCTCCACCAGTAATGACAATATCACACTTATAAGTAGGCAATATTTTAGCCACTTCATGTATGATTTCTTGGTGACCTTCATAACTTTTCCAAGTGTGTTTAAATGCTTTATCCGCAGCATAATAGGAATCACATGAGAGTTTTTTAATGCCACTTGGCGTTTCATACTCCACATTAAACCCTTCGCATTGCATGTTGCATTTTCCAAAACGAATAAACACAGACGGTGTACCTACTTTTTTCCCTTCTCCTTGAATAGTCGGTCCAAAAATTTCATTGATTTCAAGCATGTACCGTGCTTTTACTCTTTGGGGTTTCGTAGAATTCTACTTTACTCACTTTGACATTAAGTGGTTTGATTTTCTCTTGAATAATACCAAGTAACCAAGCAGAGAGGTTTTCACTCGTGGGTACAAAATCAACAATTACAAACCCTTCGTACATCTCTTTGATGTGTGAAGGTTCTTCTTTGATGATATTTAAATCCACCAGTTTATAGCCCTCCTTAAACTCCATGAAGTTCTTTTTTTCAGCATAATGAGGTAAAAGGGTTTCAAAAAGTGGGTCATTGATATCAATGATAAATTTATGATCCAACACATCATCAATAAAGGCTTTAAACCAGTTAAGGTGTTTAAAGTCTGTTACCATTGAGTTTTGAAGTTGGTCACTACTTAAGTGTACAATGACTTTTCCTTGATGCCCATGCAGGTGGCGGCATTTTAAACATGGGTCAAGTGAGAACTTGGCATTGAGCTCTTGAGACCAAACACGATGTCCATAGCAAAAGTCAAATGATTTAGAAATTTCCCAATACATTATTGACCTTTGTATTTGATGGGGTCAGTGGCATTGACTTGTTCAAAACCATTCAGACGTAATCGACAACTATCACATACACCACATGCTTCCTCTTGCTCTTTATAACAGCTCCATGTGTGCTGAAGGGGCACATTAAGCTCCAGAGCTTTTTGCACAATATCCGATTTCATCATATGCACCAACGGTGTTTTTATCTCTAGGTGTGTGTTTTTTTTGGTTCCTTCATTAATGGCTTGTGTCATTTTATCAATGAACGTATCTGTACAATCGGGATATCCACTGCTGTCTTCTTCAACCACACCAATAAACATGGCACTCGCTTCCTCTTTTTCAGCAATGGCTGAAGCAATTGAGAGGAAAATACCATTTCTAAATGGCACATACGTAATAGGCACACCTGGCTTTACGCCATCAACGGGTACATCGATTTTATCATCCGTTAATGCACTGGCACCGATTTGTGTAAAGAAAGGGATATCAATCTCATATTTTTCTTTAATCTCTAAATCTTCACAGATATCTCGGAATGCTTGAAGTTCTCTTTTTTCTGTTCGTTGTCCATAATTAAAATGAACAGCAATAATATCGTAGCCTTCGTTTTTAGCAATGTAACTGGCGAGTGTAGAGTCCATTCCTCCACTTAAAATACATACGGCTTTTTTACTCATACGTTAAATAGTCCTTTTCTTCATCTGTAAAGAACTCCCAGTTAATAGGTAAGATTTTTATAGGAGCATCTTTTTTAATCATTTGTACATCTTCATTTAACACAATCATACTGTTACATTTAGCTAACACTGAAACCATCCCTGGACTTCTTTTTTGTGAAGCAGTGAAATACTCTCCATTAAAAAAACCTGGAATGATAGTCACACGACCTTGTTTGTTTTTTAAGTCCTCATCCATTTTTCCTAAGATGGTATTCGGAAAACAGCTTGACTCTCCTTTGAGTCGTTGAATTAAGATTTTTCCAAAGAGTTCAAAAATCAAGCTTGATGCTAAAGGGTTTCCTGGCAAGTTCAAAACCAGTGTTGAACCAATTTGTCCAAAGATGGTTGGTTTTCCTGGTTTGACAATAATACCTTCAAAGAAGCTTTCAAAACCAACTTGAGTAAAGGCCTCTTTGGTAAAATCGGCTTCCCCCACAGAAACGCCACCCGAAGTGATTATTAAGTCTGCATCCAATGAGTTTTCAATGTGCTCTTTAATGGACTCCACACTGTCTCTTGCTTGACCAATGAAATTCACTTCACAGCCCATCTCTTCAGATCGTGCAATAAGCGTAGGGGTATTTGAGTTATAGATTTGATACTCTTTGACCTTTTCATAGTGCAGTTTTAACTCTTCCCCTGAAGCAAAAACAACCACTTTGGGTTTTTTAAACGTTTTAATGTGCGTGATACCTTGACTCGCCATTAAGGTGATTTTAGCAAAATTGATTTTTTCACCCTCTAAAACAACGGCTTCACCCAGTTTAACATCTTCACCAATATAACGAATGTGTTGATTCTCTTTGATGTTTGAAGGTACTTGTATTGTTTGCTTGTCAAGTTCTTTTACATCTTCTTGAGGAACAATTGCCGTGCAGTTATCAGGAATTTTAGCTCCTGTCATAATCTTGACACACTCATTGGCATTTAAATCCATGGTTTTATCATCACCCGCAAAAATCGTATCCACTACTTTTAAAGGGACATTTCTGTCTTCAAAACGAATGGCATAACCATCCATGGCTGAGTTATCAAAACGGGGTAGGGCATGAGTTGAGAAAATATTTTGTGCACAAATGCGATGAATGCTCTGTTCAATTGGTAAAAATTCGTAGTTGGTTCGGTTTGTTTTTTCTATAATTGTTTGAATTGCACCTGCAACACTAATAGCCATGTTTTCCCTTTGTAGCGCTTAAATTGTATCGTTTGATTGTGTTATAATGTTTGACATAACTTCATATTGCTATTATGTTTAATTCGGTATGATACCAAAATTTTATAAAAGTGAGATAAACAATGGATATTATGTATGAATCAGTCGTAACACATGTGTGGGCAGTGTATGCCTTTTTACTCATCATGCTTTTTAATCTCTATTTAGTATCTACGACAAAAAACTTCATGGATTTAGCAAAACGACTGCGTTTTATGACACCTATTTATCACTTAACCAATGCCATTATTATGTATACAGGTGCCATTGTAGCAACATACAATCATGATTTAAATCTTACTGTTATATTGATGATCCCCGCTTCTATTTTTTTAATGGTGATTGAAATTAAACGATATAAGAAAATGCGTGTGATTAAATCTGATGAGGTGCAATTGCAAGCAGCATTTGTAAAGTATGCTAAAACAATTTATACCATAGAGATTACGGTGCTTATTGCTGTGTATATTGTTTCAAAGGTCTTTTAATGCAGTTTGTTTATTGTGAACAAGCAGGTGAGGCTACTTTAAATATTGATAATGAACTCTTTAAATATCTTTTCAAAGTCAGACGTCACCAACTGCAAGATATCATTGAAGTAAGAAATTTAAAAGACGATACTTTTTACAGTTATGAAGTTCAAAACATCACTAAAAAAGAGGCCACTTTACTGCTTCAAAAAAGTGAAGAAAAACCAGTGAATGCCAATATGAAACTTCGCTTAGGTTGGTGTGTGGTAGATACAAAAACCATCGAAAAACAGTTGCCTTATTTAAACGAGTTGGGGGTGTACTCTATTGCATTTATTTATGCTGATTATTCACAAAAAAACTTTAAACTCAATTTGGATAAATATGAGAAAATTTTAATCAACTCATCTCAACAGTGTGGACGCAGTTCATTGATGCAATTTGAGGTTTTCAAATCACTGGATGAGTATTTAAAAAGTTATCCTGAAGCGTATATGTTTAATTTCTCACAACAACATGTACAAGAGGTTTCAAATATTGATACTATTGTTGTTGGCTGTGAAGGTGGATTTTCAAAACGAGAGATTGCATTGTTCAATGAAAAAAAGATTGTGGGGATTGATTCAAACTTAGTTTTGCGAAGCGAAACAGCGGTTACAACTTTAGCTGCAAAATTAATTGTCTAAACTAACACTTGATTAACATAGCCTTGCTATACTTCTCTTACCAAACAACAACAAACGACAATTTAGATGAATTTCCTCCTAACTTTTGTCTGAATATCAAGCTATCATCTTGATGGCTTGAGTCTATATCCTCTGTTTTTTTGTGACTCTATTAATGCATTTCCTATCGTTTTTCTGATACTCCAAATATGATAACGTAAAACGTCTGATTTTGAATCGGTGTTTGAAGGGTAAGTATTGAGTTCCAACTCACTTGGATGAACGAATTGTTCACGCTTTTTTATTAAATAATCTAAAACCATAATGGCTTGATGTTCAATCTCCAAAACTTGATTGTTTTGATAAAGTTTTTTTTCAAAAATGTTGTATTGTAACGTGGATGAAAGAGGAATAAAAGTTTCATAGGTTCGATAAGAGCGTTTTATTAAAGCTTGAATTCGAAGCAGAAGTTCATCTAAATCAGCAGTTTTATTTAAATAACCATCGCAACCATTTTTAAAAGAGCGTATACAGCTATCAGGTTTGGAGCTTAAAACTAAACGCATGGTTTGATCATTGTGTTCGGTTAAGATTTTTAAAATCTCAAACCCATTAATATGAGGGACATTGATATCTAAAAGATATAAGTCGTAGATATTATTATAAGTTTTTAAAAAAAAATCTTCACCATCTTTACATGTATCAACATCAAAATGTTCTTCTTCTAAAAACTCTTTGATGCTCTCTTGATAAAGCAGGTCATCTTCTAAAAAAAGTATTCGCGTGCCATACATAATGTATCCAATGTAAGCCAAAGAGAGAGTTCTCTTTGGCTAAAAGTTAAAGTATATTTTTAAATAAAATGGTCATACCCCAACCAAAATAAATCACCATCCACACTACCATAATAGTAAGTGTATAGTTTCCTAATCGTGTTACGGCTTTGTCTTTTGAGCCATCAAAAACACCTTGTGTTTTTCCTACTTTCCAAGCCATGGTCAGTAAGTAAGCTACACCAACACCACCCATGATTAAAAATGTGAGTAAAAACATCGTAATCGTTGGAATCTCTAAATTTACAGGGTAATCATAAATGTTATAACCTAAATCAGACATTAAGTCAAATCGAATCACTTCTCTCATACCCGAAATCAATAATGCCACAATAACCAATACAATGGTCGTAATATAACTGTTGCTATTTTTATTGGCAACAATGAGTAGAAGTACAACACCTATAATGATTGCAAGTGATACTGGATGCATAAGATAATTGATGCTTAACATCCATGCAACAAATAAAATAGCACTTAATAACAGTCCTACAAGTGTCAGTTTCGTACCTAAATCAGCACTGTATTTAATAAACTGGGCTGAAAAATCTTCTCGAGTACTTAAAAAACGGCTGTAGTTTTGTAAAAAGATACCCACAACAGGAATCGCTAAACTCACCATAAATGCAAGTCGAATAATATCAATATTAAATGTCCATCCCGAAGTATCTACAACACCATTAGGTGCATACATATTCATCCACTCATTAGGCATAATTGATGTCACTGCAAAGTTGTGCATTAATACACCTGCAAAAACTAAAATGGCAAAAGAGATAATTCCAATCAGTTTTCCACCACCTTCTTTTGCTTTATTAGCATAATAATACCAATAATACATGATATAACCAACTACTAAAGCATAAATAAAGATAAATACCCACATTCCTGATAAAGTATTGGCTACATACCAATTAGGATCATAGATGACTTGTGTAAAGAGCAGGGGTGCTACTCCCAGTACAATCAAAATAGAGATACTTATTTTCCCTGTTTGAATCAAATGAGGGGTTAATATCTTCCAATGAGAATCGCTTTTTTGTAACAGTGTTCCGTATAAAGAGAGCCCCATTGCACCCAATGCCAGTAAAACAAAGGCTGCGTGTAGTGCCCATGTGAGTATATAGAGTGCTTGAAAAACGACAGGATAAAATGGAACTCCTGCAGGATCTCTTAACGCTAATAAAACTGATGCGTCCATTTATTCCTCCTTAATAGTTTAAAGATGCAATATATTCAGCAATTGCATCGTATTCATGGTCAGGTAGTTTAAGTGTTGGCATATATGACATACCACCACTACCAATGGCATAAAGTATTGATTTAATACCCTCTTTATCCATACCTGTTAATCTTGCTTGAAGAGGTCTGTATTTACCAGTTTTTTCAAGTGAATGGCAGTTTGAACATGACATTTTAGTTAATAATTCACCCACTTCTAACTTATTCTCTTCTGTAATGACTCGAAGATTTTCAGGAACAAATGGATTGACTTGAAGCAGTCCTTTTTCAGCAATAATTGGCAGCTCACTTTTAATATTTTTTCCTTCAACATCGCGGCTGATGATTTGATTGGAATAGATATATTGACCTGCAACATATGGTTTTCTCATAGATTCTCTGAGTTTTTCACCTGGCCAAATTCCTGCAATTAATATTACAAAAACCATAATACCTGCTAATGGTGTACTGATAAATTGTGGTTTTACAATTGCAACTAAAAAATAAATAGAAAAAACAACTGTAAGAATAATTCTACTTTGAACAACATCTGCTTTTGTGATATTAAATACAGCATGAGCATTGTCAGGTAGAGTTCCCATATACCACATAAAGAAGAATAGAACTAAAAATCCTCCAATCATACTTATGTAACCCATTTTTCTGGTTAATTCACGTGAAAGTTCTAGATTATCTTTTTTCATTGCACTTGAAATAATAAGTCCAATTACACCTGATAACATAATCATAAAACCAATTCTTAAAAACATATGAGGGAAAGTATTGATACCAAAAAATGCATCACTGGCACTTCCCGTTGCATAATATTCTTGAGTCCCTGGCCACATCATAAAGCTGATGATACCAATAATAAGCGCAAGTGTTCCAACAGATGCTAAAGCAAAGGTGTAAGTCAGTTTCAAATGAGTTTTTTTATCGATCTTACCAATAAAGTAGACCAAAACAAACACACCTATAACTTCGTATACAAAAAAGACCCACTCCGTTGCCCAGACCCAAACAAAGTTATGTATGAGTGCGCTGATTCCTCGTGGACTTGCAGCGGTTGCTGTATACCAAATACCCGGTCCTGTAATTGAACCAATTACATATGAAAAGATCAACAAAAACATACCGTATTTTTTCATATACGGATACAAATCAGTTCGATTCTCGTTATATGCTTTGTAAGCCAAAAATGCGAAAAGCATTGCAGCACCAACAGAAGTGTGCGATGCCAATATATGAATGGTACCTGTCATACCCATCATCCATGCACTTCCATATTCTGGAAAATAAAACAATGGGAATTGTCCTATAATATCCATAAATCCTCCTTTTTAGAATTTACTGGAATTCTACAGAAGTACTGTTAATTAATTGTTAGATTTAAGAAAAATATTAGATTTGAGAAGTTGAGTATGAAGAAAATCTTCATACTCAAATAAGAAATATTACCAGTTTCTTACAAGTGCATGACAGCTTGAACATGCATTTAAGATATCTGAGTAAGCGTTAGAAGCTTTGATATAAGCTTTCTCTTCTAAATTTAAGTTTAAAACATTTACGTCAAGTGTGATTCTTTTAGAAGCATTCACCGCAACGTTTACCAAATGTTTTTTCTCTTCAGTAAGATATTGACCAATAACCTCTTTTTTATTAAATAAAGAGTTACCTTCGTTCACAAGTTTGGTTCCATTTTCAATTAACGCAATGTTATTGTTTAAGAAACCTTGTTGAATTTGAGTCATTCCTTCTTCCATCATTGACATTGATTTTTGCATTACATCTTCAGCTTGAGCTACAGAGAATGCTAAAAATCCAGCGATTAATAGTTTTCCTAATTTCATTCTTTCCCTTTCAATTGATGAAAAGATATGCTTAGTGCATATCTCTCCATTGTTTAACTTTCCATAACCATGCAAAAATTGCAAAAATTACCAAATAGATTAAGAATTTTGGTCCTAATGCTGCTCTTTCGTCTGCTTTAGAATCACCAACTTCTTTCATGTATGCAACCACTTGCTCTTCAGCATCTTGAGTTAAACCAACTCTAGGCATTGCAGTACCTTCTAAATGTTTTTGAGGGTCATTAATGAATTCATGTAAATAACTTGCACCTCTACTTCTGATGTATTGAGATAAATCAGGTGGGATTTTACCCATATAAGATTTAATGTTCTCAACAGGAGTAAATGCAGTCATTGTACCGTTTTGCATGTCACCATATTTAATAGAGTGACATCGTTGACAAGCATTTGTAAATACCTCTTTGTTCGTCATTTCTTCTGGAGCAATTGATTGTAAATATGCAACCATATCTGCAATCTCTTGAGGTTGCATCCAAGAGTAACCCGGCATTGGGTGAATTTTTCCATCCACAAATTTGTGTGATGTTTTTGTGGCTGTTGCAGGGTCTTTAATAAATGCTGCTAAGAAATCTGCATTGTACAGTTTACCTGCTGTTCCTAAATCTGGTGGAACAACACCGTATGCTGCAGCACTGCTCGCATCATCCATTAATTTAGGGAATCCTTGAGATTCAATAGAGTGACACGCAGTACAGTTAGATTGAACTAAAACCGCACCAGCTTCTGCGTTACCCGTAAGACCATTTAATCCATCTACATCTTTAAATGAATACTCTGGTTCTTCAACATGTGGGTGCATTTGTGAGTGTGCAAATGGCTCAACTCCCCAGTAAGTAATAAGTGTAAGGACTACTACTACTGCTAAAATTTTTAATTCTTTCATTATGCACCTCTCTTTTTCGCATCAGATTTCGTGATGATTGGTAAAATTAAGAATAGGATAATAAACGCAGTTGCAGCAAAGAATCCTACCCATGCATTGATACCTGTTGGAGGCAGTTTTCCATAAACAGTTAATACAATTAAATCCACCATTAAAATCCAGAACCAAATAAAGAATTTAGGTCTTTTGTGTGCAGGTAGGATTTGAGTATCTCTGTCCAAGAATGGTAACAGTAAGAAAATAGCATTTGCAAAACCAAACGCAGCTAAACCAATATCAAACGCTTTAACAGGACCAACATCAAAGAAGAAACCTCTTAATACTTCATATGACCATAAAAAGTACCACTCTGGGTAGATGTGTGCTGGCGTTACCATGTTATCTGCAGGATCAAAGTTAACTGGATCCATTGCAAAGTTATAGTGGAAGAATACCAAATAGAAATAGAAAATTAAGAAGATTCCAAGTACCGCTAAATCTTTAGAGATAAATACTGGCCAGAATGGAATAACTTGAGACTCTTTTTTATTTCCGCTTAAGTATTTTTCAGCTTCAGCATCAAAGTCAACTTCATCAGAATCTTGGTTGTTAACGTGAGGAATTCTTAATGTATAGAAGTGTAATCCAATCAGACCCATGATAACGATAGGTAATAAGAATACGTGTAACATAAAGAATCGAGTTAATGTAGCATCCGCAACGTTAAAGTCACCTCTGATCCATACAACCAATGCATCACCAATCACTGGAATACCACCAAAAAGGTTGGTAATAACCATTGCAGCCCAGTAAGACATTTGTCCCCATGGTAACATATATCCAGAGAATCCAGCAGCAGAGAATGTCATAAATAATAACATACCTGAAATCCAAATCATCTCTCGCCCTTGTTTATAAGATCCATAATAGATTCCAGTAAACATGTGAATATAGATGATTAAGAATACAACTGACGCTGCAACCCCGTGCATGTGTCTGAATAACCAACCATATGCAACTTCTTGCATAATTGTATAGTTAACTGAATCAAACGCTAAGTTTACATCTGGTTTGTAGTACATCATTAAGAACAGACCAGAAATAACTAAAATACCAAAAGTTGTTGCTAAAAGAACACCCATCGCCCATAAAAAGTTGATATTTTTTGGAATCCAATATTCCGTCATCATCACCTTGTTAAGAGCTGTTAGGTTTAATCTTTGATCTAACCACTCACCTACTGAGTTTGCTTTTTCAAATTTTGCCATACTCAATCTCCTACGCTTGTGTTGCTACGAATGCAGCAATTTTTTTAGATTCAGGACCTTCATTACCTAAAACGATAGTCGTTCCTTGAACTTCAAATGGAGGTACATCAAGCGGTCTTGGAGGTGGACCAAAAACTTGTTTTGCACTTGGATTGAACTCCCCACCATGACATGCACATTTCCATTTGTCTTTTTTCCACGCAGGGATACAACCTAAGTGTGTACAAAGACCAATAGCAACAGTATATCTGTCATCACCAATAATTAAATCTCTTTCAGAACCTTCCATATCAGCCGTTTTTTTAAGAACAAAAATCGGCTTTCCTCTCCATGTGAATGTTTCTGGTTCTCCTGCTTTTAATGGAGCTAAGTCTATTGTTGTGAATCCACCAGCAAGTACGCTTGGAAGCGGATCCCATACTTTTTTCATACCAACAAGAGAAGCAGCACCACCCACTGCGGCAACAGCAGCAAATGAGTAACCAAGAAAATCCCGTCTATTTGTATCGTTAGACATAAATCTCTTCCTTATTTTAAAATAAAATCTAGCTATTATATTTCATTTTTACTTAAATTATTATGACATAGGTCAAGAAAGGTGTATATTATTTATACAGTGGGTAGAATGTACACGATATATAAGAATAAGTTATCAAAAAAAGTGTCTTTTTTTGATAACATTCATCGTGTTTATTGGATAAAATTGATGATTTCTTTTTCTATATCTTCTTTATCAATGATGGTGTCATGAATCACGTTTGCAGAGAAAAGTGCTTGCACACTCTCTGGAATTTTCGCGTTATTTTTTTGTGCAATGGTTTCTAACGCTTCCTTATCTGCATAAGAAATATTGGTTTCATTCAGAGCATTTAAAACCGTTGGAGAAAACTTGGTCCACTCTGCTGTTGAGTACATGACTGTTTTAAGTGGTTTCTCTTTTAGGTTTTCATAGGCTTTAAGACATGTTGCTGTATGAGGGTCCATCAAATATCCCTCATCTAAAAACTCTTTGATTTTGCTTGAACCATATGCATCATCTGAATAAATGGCAGAGAAAATCGCTTGAATTTGTTCTTTTTCACACGTACTTAATGTAAAGTATTGCTTCTCATGGAGGTTTTCCATCAATTCTTTTGTGCGCTCAGCTCCAAACAGGTCAAACAGCACTCTTTCAATGTTGGATGATTTTAAAATATCCATAGCAGGAGACTTGGTTAAAATCAACTCTTTGCCTCGAATATCATATACTCCATCATTGATCCATTGCGTTAAAATATTATTTTCATTGGAAGCAATGAGAATTTTTTCAATTGGAATGCCCATTTTCATGGCATAATATCCACCTAAGGCATTACCGAAGTTCCCACTTGGTACAATCAAATAAATCGCATCCCCTAAGCTGATTTCATTTTGTTTGACTAATTCAATGTATGAGTGAATGTGATAGATGATTTGAAAAATAATTCGTCCAAAGTTCACGGAATTAGCCGCACTTAACTTGATGTTGTGTTTGTGCAGCTCATTTTTAAATGTCGATGAAGCTAAAAGGTTTTTCAGTGCAGCTTGCGCGTCATCAAAGTTTCCATTGATACCAATGACTTTAAGATTTGCACCATCTTCACACACCATTTGAAGACGCTGAACGTCACTTGTTCCACCACTTGGGTACATACAAGCAACTTGAATACCCTCTTTGTTTTTAAACGTATTCAGTGCAGCTGGTCCTGTATCTCCCGAAGTTGCAGCTAAAATAAGATAGTGCTCATTGTTTTTCTTTGCCAAGCTTGAAAGCAGTGAACCAAATGGTTGTAAAGCCATATCTTTAAAGGCTCTGGTTGGTCCATGATATTGCTCTTGTACAAATAAATCCTCTTTAACTTTTACAACCGGACATGGGTCTTTGGGATTATCAAAGTTGTCATACAAATCAAGTGCTTTGTGAATCTCACCATCATCAATATCAATTTCAAATTTTTTTAAAAGGGCAAAAGCCAACTCTTTGTAACTTGAGTTTAGGTGTGCTTTAACAAACTCAAGTCCCAACTGTGGTAACTCTTTTGGAACATACAAACCACCAAAAGAGGCACTTGGGTTTAATATGGCTTGAGAAAAACTGACCTCTTGAAGGTTTTTAGTATCGTTTCCACGTGTTTCTATAAAATTCATAATATATATCCTTATTCTATACGCTTACATCTCATCGTTTAAAAGTTTGTCCATATCAATGCCATTGTTTGGATTATCTTTTCTTAAAAATTGAGTACCAATACCATCACTGGTAAACAGCTCCAATAAAATAGAGTGTTCTACTCGACCATCAATGATGTGTGCCTTGTTGACTCCATTGTAAATGGCATCGATGCATGAATCTACTTTAGGAATCATGCCACCTGCAATCGTTCCATCGGCTTTATATTTTGCCACATCTTTTTTATCTAAAGAGTTCAGAAGTTTTCCCTCTTTATCTAAAACCCCTACAGTATCGGTTAAAAACAGAACTTTTTGAGCACCAATGGCACTGGCAATTTTAGATGCAGCCACATCTGCATTGATGTTAAAGCCTGGGTGATTTGGTGTCGCACTGTCTGCAATTGGGGCAATAACAGGGATAAACCCTTCTTTAATAAGATTATTAATCATCTTTTCGTTGATTTCAGTGACCACACCCGTATATCCAAATTTTCCATTATCTTTAGGTTTAGCTTTGATGATAGAAGAGTCTTTTCCTGAAATACCAATCGCTTTTGCACCGTGGTGATTCAGTAGTGAAGTGATGTTTTTATTAATCTCACCACTTAAAACCATTTCAACAACTCGCATGGTATCTTCACTGGTAACTCGGTGTCCATCTACAAACTCAGAGTTGATTTCAAGTTTTCCAAGCAGTTCAGAAATACGAGCTCCACCTCCATGAACTATGACGGGTTTAATCCCTACTAAAGACAGAAGTGCAATGTCTTGTGCGAACTTCTCTTTTAAATCGGGACTGGTTTGTGCAGACCCCCCATATTTAATAACAATGGTTTTTCCATAAAATTTTTTAATGTAGGGTATTGCTTCAAGCAGTGTTTCGACTGTTGTGTGTTTTTTTTGCATGATGATTAACCTGTTAAAATATTGATATTGCGTGACTCAATATCTGCGTAATAAAGCTGCATTATACTTAAAAAATACTTTTTCTTTTATAATGTAAAATAGGATTGACAGTTGTCAACGAAGTTTGTAGTGTTTTTATGTAAAATAACACAGAGAAAGGATGACAATGAATGATTACCGACTTCCTGATGATGCCAGACCCATTGAGGTGATTGGCGCAACCGTACCTTTTTATACTTTCAGTGAAGATGAATTGACCTATTACTATTTTGATTCTTCTATGACGGCAGTTCCAGAACCCATGGTCAATGCCATGGCAGGGTTACGATTGATTGATGATGTGAATAAACGGCTTGTTATGATTAATCATCAACCACCATTAGGTCTCTTGCCAAAAATTGAGGGTCATTTTAAATTTGAAATTGAACACAACAGTGAACAAAAAGCAGTGGTGATTTTCACGTATATACCCAATAAAAGTGAAGAAGCAGATTTAAATCAGACTCATTGTGACGGCTAGAACCAAAAGGGCAAAAGACCCTTTTAATAGTTTTCGTTGATATTACTTTTTTCAAGTAACTCTTTAGAGAACATGATGACGCGATCACGTCCCGTATTTTTAGCTTCATATAAAGAAATATCAGCATATTTAACACACTCCCAGAAGTTTTCTGTGTGAAGCGGGAAGACCGAAGCTCCAATACTGACGGTTTTACTGAAGCTGACATTATTTTTACTGATGGTTTTTCCTGCAAATGCAATACGAATTTTTTGTGCAACTTCTTCCACAAACTCTGGGTCACAATTATAAAGCAAGATAAGAAACTCTTCTCCTCCGTAACGTACAGCAACATCCGATGAACGAATGTTCTCTTTGAGCGTTTGAGAAATCACTTTAATTGCTTCATCCCCTACATCATGACCATAAGTGTCATTGACCATTTTAAAATAGTCAATATCAATCATTAAAATACCGTATTGTATCTCTGAACGTTTTGCTTGTGAGACAATTGTTTGAACTGATTCTTCAAGGAACTTACGGTTATAAAGACCTGTTAAAGCATCTGATCGAGCTGATTTTTCTAAGATATGCATCAACTGTTTACTGACAATTTCAGGTTTGGCTGTATTGATATAATCATCAATGATAGGGATTTGCTCTCTTATAACATTGATCTCCTCTTTGGTGTTTGCGGTTAATGTTATGATAAGTTCAATGTCATGTGAAATAGTATATGGAATACAGATATACTCTTTATTGACTTTTTTAAACTTACTGCAAATCTCATCAAATTGGCAAGAGTTGGTTACCGTGTTGGTTCGATTGGCTCTGCAACACTCAAGTGGGTCACAATAAATCGGTTTGTTCTCAAATATGATATTAACTTCACCCGTGTTTTGATTTACTTCAAACATGTTAAACTCTTTGATATTCAGACGATTCTCCAACACATGACCGATGCGTTTATAAATCTGCTCCAAACTCTCATCATGTTCAATCGTTTTTCTAAACTTATAGACGCAAGAGAGATTACTGACAGCATGATTAACATTAATCAATGGGTCCTCAACCACTGCTTTTTTATTGGTTAAAAAGACAGAAATCTCTTTTTGAATATCTTGTAGTGTGTTTTCTAACTTGTCCAAGAAGCTGTTGATCCATTTAGAGACATCTTTCCCTTCTTTAGAATTTGTTGACTCAATTCTTTGAGTATAATCACCCTCTTGAGCACGTTTCATTACACGTTTAATGGCATCAAAGATGATTAAAAATGGATTGATAACACGGTTGATAAAGACTAAAATAATGGCCATAAGTATAAGAGCAATGATGGCTGTGTTGGTGATGGTATTGATACCCACCTCTTTAATATCATCCATGGACATGGAAATAGAAATCGCTCCTAATACATCCCCATCTTTTGAGTTGTGGCAGGATACGCAATTTATTTCTCCCTCTGAGGAACTGATATAAGGAATGGTGATTCGAAAACTGCTGCCACCAAAGAGTCGTTCATTGATGACCTTTTGCTCTTTAGCCGTTTCTAATACTTTTTGGTCAATGGTATCTCTCATGGTTTCCCCATTAAATCCTTTTCCATACTGTTCAATCACTGTTGGAGAACGAACCAACCAAATTTCATCGATGTTTTCTAAATCTTCAATCTGTTCTAAAAAGATTTTTCGATTATCCATCACGCCATTAATCATGTGTGAAGTGAGTGAATGTTTTACAATTTCAGCAACAACGCGTGCTTTTTTTTCGATACTGGCTAAGCCGTATCCTCTGAAGTTGTAAATAACATTGGCGATGATAAGAATGAATAGAAAGGACATGATGGCAATGAGAAGAAGTGAGATTTTTTTACTGGTATCCAATGAAGCTCCTTGAAAAGGTCTTAATAAAAAGAAGTAGTTGTTTTAAATAATATAATTTTATAACTTATATTATAGGAGTAACAATTATAAACTTTGCTTAAAAGGAATATGATATTTTTTATACAATTAAAGCCTTATTATAAAGCAATTATCAATGATATTTCAGTACAATTTAGGCATGAAAAACTATTTAGCTTTAAAGGCCAGTGCAGGGAGTGGAAAGACCTTTGCCCTAACGGTCCGATATATCACTTTACTGCTGTTTGATGCCAAACCCAATGAGATTTTAACGCTGACGTTTACCAATAAAGCGGCCAATGAGATGAGTGAACGAATCTATCACACATTGTTGAGTTTAGGGGATGATGAAGCCTATTTAAATGCCATCATTGAACAATCAGGAAAAAGTAAAAGTGAAATTCTCTCACTTAAACCCAAACTTTTAAATACCTATTTGAATTCTGAATTAGCCATTTACACCATCGATAAATTCATCAATAAAATTTTGCGTGAATTTTGTGGTTATTTGGGCATCAATGATGACTTTGACATCAAAGAAGACAACACCGATGAATTGAGTTTGAAGTTTTTACAATCTCTGGATTTAAAAAGCTTTGATCGTTTTGTAGAGTTTTTTTTATATGAAAATAAGAAGTTTAACTCTTTGTTTGATATGTTTAAAAACCTCATTGAACACAATGAGACCTTTCAAACCATTGAAATAGAGCAGGGTCTGATTGATGTTCAAAAAGAACAAGTGCTTAAATATGCCTTTAAAATGAAAGAGTTTATTGTAAATTCCAATGCTTCTAACAGTGGGAAAAACAGTGTTGAGTTTGATGACTTTGAAACACTTTTAAAAAAAGGGAAAACATGGCTGACCAAAGAGAGTGTCTATGACTTCTCTTACTTTAAGAAAGTCGCCAATGAGACTTTGGAGAGTTATTTCCAAGCATTAAAAATAGAGTTGAAAAACTACTATAAATTGCGTTCGACGTACTCATTGAACCATCTTTTAGAGTTGTACCAACGTTTTTATGAGTTTAGAAAAGGGTATTTAAAAAATAAAAACTATCTGGAGTTTAATGATATCTCTAATTTGGTTTATGAACTCTTAGGTCATACCATTGACAAAGACTTCTTATATTTCAGACTGGACAGTAAGTTTTCACATCTTTTGATTGATGAGTTTCAAGACACCTCTTTATTGCAATACAGAATCTTAGAACCCATTATTCAAGAGATTGTATCGGGGGATGTGGGCGAGTTTAAAACCTTCTTTTATGTGGGGGATACCAAACAGTCTATTTACAGATTCCGTGGGGGTAAACGAGAGCTGTTTGATTATGTCTCTACTCAAAACTCATTAGTGGAAGTTGAAGCTTTGCATACCAACTATCGAAGTTGTGAAACCATCGTCAACTATGTCAATGAACTCTTTTTACAACTGCCAAACTATGAATACTATGAACAACACTCGATTAAAAAGGGAGGTTTTGTCAAGGTGTTAGAAGATGAGGCTTTACAAGAAGAGGAGCCTTTTAAAAACGTTGCAAAAATCATTGCAGAACTTTTAAAGCAAGGGGTACATCCCAATGACATTGCTGTTTTAACCTATACCAACTCGGATGTATTGGCACTGTATACCTACTTAACACAAAAGTTTACCGAAATTAAAATTACCACAGAGATGACCTCTCGACTCATCAATCAAGAGAATGTCAAAGCAGTGATTAATGCCATTAAATATCTTTACTTTAATGAAGAGATATATAAAGAGAATTGTCATGCGATTTTGGGTCTGCCACCACTTAAACCAATGAATTTAAATATTGACTTGATTCATAATAATCTTCGCCATATTGTAAAGTACGTCGCCACACAACTGGATGTGATGGATGAAAATGTCATTAAGTTAATAGAACTTTGTGGTCATTATGAACACATTGTTGATTTTGTTTATGAGATTGACCACTTAGATGCCACGATGGTCAATAAAGAGCAATCAGGAATTCAAATTTTGACCATTTTTAAATCCAAAGGTTTGGAGTTTGACACGGTACTGTTGCTTGACAGAGTCAAACGAAAAAACAGTGATAAATCAACACTTCTGTTTGAATATGATGAAGTCAATTTAAAAAATGTCTACTATAAAATTGCCTCTTTAGAAGAGCATGATGAACATTACAAAGAGGCATTAGAAAAAGAGAAACGTCTCTCTTTTGAAGATGAAATCAACATTTTGTATGTGGCCCTCACTCGTGCAAAACACAATCTGTTTGTTTTTAAAAAACCAAAAAGTTCTGTGTTTGATTTACTCAACATGCAACCTATGAGCAAAGGAAACTTGGTTATTAAAGAGATCAAAGCAACCCAAGCACCAAAAATACAAAAAGTCAATTATATTCCTCTTCAATTAGGAAAACAAGAAGCACCGATTGCACAAAATAAAAAAAGTGAACACTACTCTTTACACTCTAAATATTTTGGATTGGCCACACACTACTGTTTAGAGATGATGCATGAGTTCTCTTTAACAAGTCTGTCTCACGCCATGCAAGTGACCAAAAGTCAGTACGGGAACTATTTAAACAGCACGGACTTTGTCCAAATTGAACAACGAATTCAAAAGCTTTTAGAAAATGACTTGTTTATGGATATGGTCAAAGAGAGCAACTTCTCAAAAGAGCAAGCCATTGTTTATAAAGATGAGGTCAAAATCATTGATTTATTGGTTGAAAAAGAAGAAGCATATATCATCTTTGATTACAAAACAACCAAAGATGAACTGCATGAACATGTTCAGCAAGTAACACAGTATAAAAAAGCGATTCAAAATATTACACAATGCAGCAGTATAAAAGGGTATATTCTTTATTTAAATGAAACAGATACCAAAGTTAAAGCGGTTTAATTATACAAAATAACGTATAGAAGCAAACCCTTTTGCCAAGCTCTGTTGTATCATTTCTACATGGTTTTTATTCGTTATCCCACCTAAAGCAATCACATCAATGTCATACTTTTTACAAACAGCCTTTAAGTGAGTTACTCCTTTTGCTGCACCTTTATTGGGAGTATCAAAGATGGGAGAATAAGTAATAGTATCAGCGTTTAATTCTATGGCTTTTTGTATCTCTTTTTCATTGTGGCAAGATATGATGGTGTAAAGCCCCGCTTTTTTGGCTTTAGGAATCAGATGAAATTGTTGGCTGGTCAGGTGTACTCCATACGCTTTAAGCTTAATGGCAACACCCAGTTCATTGTTGAGTATGATTTTTGAAATATTGTTTTGATGGCAGGTGTCTATAAAAGCTTGGGCTAAAATTTCAAAGTCACTACTTTGTTTATCTCGAAAACAGGCAAAATCAACACGGTGTTGCTTAAATACTTCATTGAGTTTTTGTGAGATACTTTTAGGAGTTGAACCATAATATTGTGGGTCAGAGATAAGATAGTGAATAAAGTTTGAAGACACAATTGACTCCTACATAGGATAACTCTAAATAAAAAAAGGGAGCAAAAGAGAAACTCTTCTACTCCCTATTTGTCTCTTAGTGCTGTTCGCACTAAAAAACGTAAAGTCATTTACGTTTTTAGTGGTGCTTATTCGGCTCATCAAAAGAGACGTTAGTCTCTTTAGTGATGATCCTCTTCAGCCATCATAACAGAACCTGCAATATATACGTATGTTAAGATAGAGAAAATAAACGCTTGTAAGAAACCAAACGCTGTTAATAAGAAGAAACCAGGTAATGGTAATAACCAAGGTACTAACATTAAAAGTACCATTAAGAACATATCATCCCCTCTAATTGATCCGAAAAGCCGGAAAGATAAAGATACGATTCTTGATAAGTGTGAAATAATCTCAATTGGAAACATTAAAGGAGCTAAAACAGGCATAGGTCCCATGAAGTGTTTAAAGTAATTGAAAAAACCATTCAGTTTAATACCCACATAGTTATAGTAAATAAATACGATTAACGCTAATGACAGAGTAAAATTAATGTTACTTGTAGGTGCTTCAAATCCTGGAATAACTCCAATCATGTTACTTACAAAAATTACCAATGCCAATGTACCGATTAATGGTAAATATCTTCGAGCATTTTGCTCACCCATTGTATCTGCACCCATAGCTACAATACCACCAACGAATGCTTCCATTACGTTTTGTGACCCAGTTGGCACCAACTGCATTTTTCGTGTAGCAGCACGTGCAATTAAAAAAATTATCGCACAGACTAATATAAAGTGCGATAAGATAATCCATTCTTGTCCGTGCCCACCAATAGCACCCAAGAACGTAAATAATCTACCTTCCATTCTCTTCCTTTAACTTTTTTATCTAAGTTTTTTTCGTGTTCAGTTCGAAATGGTATAATAACTTTGCTTATATTTCTTTGAATTTATAGCCATTTTGGCTGAGTTGTTCCCTTATGTTACATTGGTGCTCTTCTCCCTTGGTTTCAAGGGCAATGGTCACATTCGCCTCTCCAAAATCGAGTTTCACTGAGTTTCGGTCATAATCTATTTGAACAATATTTGCATCACATGCTTGGAAAATTTCCGTTAAGTGTTTCAATGATCCGGGTTTATCTATGAGTGTCACAATCAAGTTCATTTTTCGATTTGATTTGACCAAACCTTTTTCAATGATAAGTGATAACATCGTAACATCAATGTTCCCTCCACTTAATATGGCCACTACTTTTTTATCTTTAAAATCAAACTTTTTATGCATAATAGCTGCAACTGAGACAGCACCAGCTCCTTCTACGACCAGCTTTTGACGTTCAAGTAGAAATAAAATCGCATTGGCAATCTCATTATCGCCTACTTCTACAATTTGATCCACATACTCTAAAACATAGTTGAGCATCTTTGGTGTTACATCACGAACAGCAATTCCATCTGCAATCGTTTTAACGGCCATTGAGTCAATTGCTTTTTTAGCTTCATACGACTCTCTCATAGCTCGAGCGCCACTTGCAACCACTCCTACAATCTTAATTTTTGGGTTCATTGCTTTAGCTGCAATGGCTGTTCCAGAGATTAAACCTCCGCCACCAATAGGCACCACCAATACATCAAAGTCATTCATTTCATTTAAAATATCAAGTGCAATGGTGCCTTGACCTGCTATGACATCATTGTCTGCAAAAGGGTGAACAAAAACTTTATTGTTCTCTTTGGTGTACGACATGGCTGCAGCGTATGCTTCATCGTAGTTTTCACCTTTGAGTACAACATTGGCATTGTACATCTGTACGCCACGCACTTTTGTTAAAGGGGTTGCTTCAGGCATAAAAATAGTGGCTTCGCACCCAAAATATTGTGCTGAAAAAGCCAACCCTTGCGCGTGGTTTCCTGCACTTGCAGCAACCACACCGGCATCTCTTTGCTCTTGTGTTAACGAAGCCACTTTGTTAAATGCTCCTCGCAGTTTAAAACTTCCAGTAAGTTGCAGATTCTCTTTTTTTAAAAAAATTTGAGCCCCCACTTCTTTGCTTAAATTGGGTGCAAAGGTCAATGGAGTGGCTTGAATGACTTCATCAAGTCTTGTTTTTGCTTGTTTTATTTCGTTTAGTGTGATCATGGTGTTCTTTTTCATTTTTTTTGTATCTTATCTAAAAATAGTTTTTATCACGATGAATAAAAACTATTTTTATTGAATTATCCTCTCTTTCTTATGATTTCGACGGCTTTAACCATATTTTGTAAACTGGGTTTTACCTCTTCCCATTTTCTAGTTTTAAGTCCGCAATCGGGGTTGATCCACAGTTGTTCTTTGGGTAAAACTTCTAACAGTGCATCAATTTGAGTTACAATTTCATCGACGCTTGGAATACGTGGCGAGTGAATATCATAAACACCTGGTCCCACTTCTTGTTTATAGCCCACTTTTTTAAATATTTTCAGTAACTCATTGCCGCTTCGTGCAGTCTCTATTGAAATCACATCTGCATCCATTGCTTCAATGGTTTGGATAATATCATTGAATTGACTGTAACACATGTGTGTATGGATCTGAGTCTCTTTTTTTGCACTGCTGACGCTGATTTTGAAGTCTCGCACAGCCCACTGTTCATAGGTTTTAATATTGGCTTTGCGTAAAGGGTAACCCTCTTTAAATGCCGCTTCATCGACTTGAATGATTTGAATCCCTGCTTGTTGTAAATCATCCACTTCATCACTTAAAGCAACAGCAATTTGTTGAGAGACTTGTTCACGAGGTAAGTCATTTCGTACAAATGACCAATTGAGAATGGTTACTGGACCTGTTAACATCCCTTTCATAATCTTGTTGGTTTGTTGTTGGGCATACGTAATCCATTCAACGGTCATCGCTTTTGGACGGCTGACATCGCCATAAATAAAGGGAGGTTTTACACATCTGCTTCCATAACTTTGAACCCATCCGTTTTGAGAAAAGCCAAAACCATTGAGTTGCTCTCCAAAATATTCAACCATGTCATTTCTTTCGGGTTCTCCATGGACAAGTACGTCAAGTCCACACTCCTCTTGAAATGCCACGCAATCATCAATGTAGGTTTTCATTTTCTGTTCGTAAGTCTCTTGTGAAATTAATTTGTTCTTAAAATCGCGTCGAGCTTGACGTACTTCTGGAGTTTGAGGAAATGAACCAATGGTTGTGGTAGCTAAATCGTTGTATTGAAGTCTCTTTTTTTGCAGGACAATACGCTCTTTAAACTCACCGTCTCGTTTTGTTTTTGTAAATGAAGTTAAACGGTTTTGAACATTTTTATCATGGATTAAAGGAGAACTTTTTCTCAACTCATTTGCTTTTTGGTTGTTTTGAAATGCCTCTTTTTGTTCCGAGCTTAAATGGGTGTAACCTTCATGAAAGTAGTCATTTAGCAGTGCCACTTCATCAAGCTTTTCAACGGCATAAGCAAGCCAATTTTTGATTTCTGCCTTCATGGTTTTTTCATATTTTAATGTAAACGGTGTATGCAGCAGTGAGCATGAAGTAGACACTATAATGTTCTCTTTAGGGACGCTATTAGCAATACACTCTAAAAGTACATGACTCTTCTCTAAATCACATTTCCAAATATTGCGACCGTCAATAACACCAGCAATCAGTTTTTTACCACTTAAAGCAATGATTTGCAGAACATCTAAGTTTTTTTCTCCATATAAAAAGTCTAAGCCTAATCCATAAATAGGAGTATTGACTAAAATTTTAGTGGCTTCATTTGAGTGTTCAAAATAGGTGGTAACAATGAGTTTAAGATTTGATGCAACACTGCACAACGCATCATAAGCGGGTTTGATTAAACTCAAAACAGCAGAACTGTTGTCTTTTACTAAAAAAGGTTCATCTATTTGAACAATGATGTTTGAATCGAGTTTGGAAAGTGTTGTCAATAGCTCTTTATAAACAGCAAGAATCTTTCCAAAGAGTTCAAATCTGTCTTCATTATCAATTCTTTTGGAGAGTCCAAGAAAAGTCAATGGTCCAATGATATTGATTTTTGGGTTGATACCTAATGCCTTTGCTTCTTGGTATTCATTGATGATTTTTGAAGCATTGAGTCTATATTCATCATCAAGACTTAATTCAGGTACGATATAGTGATAGTTGGTATTAAACCATTTGGTCATTTGCATTGCCACATACTCTTTATTTCCTCTGGCCATTGCAAAATATTGCTCTTGGTTGGATAAGTGTTGAAAACGTTTTGGTACAGCATTGAGCATGATGGCAGTATCGAGCATATTGTCATATAAAGAGAAATCATTACAACTGATATGGCCTATTTCTGCATTTTTTTGATAGTTCCAATGTCGCTTACGCAACTCTTTTGCACACTCATTGACCTCTTCAAAAGAGCACTCTTTTGACCAATATTTCTCCAAAACTTTTTTTAATTCTCGTTGTTCTCCAATTCGCGGAAAACCAACAACATAACTTTTGTTTGACATGTTTTATCCTTGTTTGTGTAATTTTATATAAATAGTATGAGTATTAAAAGGATAAAGGAGGGTGGGTCCCTGTACGCCTAAATGCAAAAAAAGTGCAGTAAAAAGGGCATCGAGGTATGAATTTAAACAAAGATATGGCTAAACGTGTTTTACGTTTAAATAAGCAGTCGCAGTGACATGGTTTCGTTGTATTAATATAACTACAAAGAAGTATCTCTGTGAGTGTAGGTGGGTCATCTTCTGTATCTTCTTCGCTTGAACTTTTCATGACATTGGTCAGCAGAAGTTTAAACAGAATGGTTTTATTATGAAGTTTCTGTGCACAACTGTGTGCTTGAATGGAAGCAAGTGAAAAATAGAGCTTTTTAAATCCATTTAAAGACTTCACAGAAAACCTTTGGTTAAATTTCTGCAAGTTTAAGTTAAAATGACTTAACTTAATATTAAATAAAATTAAATATGTTACTATTTCAAAAAACGAGTAAGGTTCATGTTGAAATTTACATTTGTGACACTTTTCCCCAATTTAATTGAGTTCTATTTTCATGACTCTATCTTAAAACGTGCCGTTGATGCAGGTTTTGTTGGATATGAATTTTATAATCCCAGAGACTACAGTGAAAATAAACATTTGAAAGTGGATGCCCCCATGATTGGTGGAGGAGCAGGCATGCTGATGACACCCCAGCCACTCTTTGATTGTTTGAATAAAATCAAAAGAGAAAATGAAAATGCTTATATCATCTTTCCTTTGGCAGCTGCTAAACCTTTTAAGCAAAATGACGCCAAACGATTGGCAAAGAAAAAGAACATTGTATTTGTCAGTGGTCGATATGAGGGTATTGATGAACGTGTGATTGAAAAATATGCCAATGAAGTTTTCTCTATAGGTGAATTTATTTTAACAGGAGGAGAGTTGGCTTCATTGGTGATGGCCGATGCCATTTCACGAAATGTGGATGGGGTACTTGGCAATGCCGACTCTTTGGTTATGGAGAGTTATGAAAACAATCTTTTGGAAGCACCATCATTTACAAAACCTGAAAATTTTCAAGAATTAAGTGTGGTTAAAGAATTCTTAAAGGGTAATCATAGTAAAATTGCCGACCTAAAAAATAATCTGGCTATTTGCAAGACAAAATATTTTAGACCAGGTTTAGTTACAAACAAAAAAACAAAATAAAAAGTGTGATACCCCGCAAGTTGCAAATGCGGGCACTTTCACCAAAGGTAAACACAATGAAAAACAGATACATTGCAAGCTTTGAAGCAGCGCAAATTGCAGAAAAACAAATCCCAGAATTTAAAGCTGGTGATACGTTAAGACTTGGTGTTGAGATTAAAGAAGGTAACAAAACAAGAGTTCAAGGATTCGAAGGTGTTGTTATCGCTCGACATGGTGAAGGTACGGGTGCTACTTTTACTATCAGAAAAATCGGTGCAAACAACGTTGGTGTTGAAAGAATCTTCCCATTATACTCTGAATCTTTAAAAGAGATTGCAGTATTAAGAAGAGGTAGAGTAAGAAGAGCGAAACTTCACTACCTAAGAGGATTAACTGGTAAGAAAGCTAAAATTAAAGAGCTTAGAAAATAAGTTTTTTAATTCAAGGCTTTTTTGCCTTGAAGCATTGACTTCAATGTCAAAACCACTTAAAACTCTCATACACACAGCCCTTCCAAGTGAAGCGCGTCCACTTATACAAACCCTTAAACTTCAACAAAACAGTTTCTTTCCTAAAATCTATGAAAATGATGAAACGCTTTTAGTCATTTCAGGCATGGGGAAAGCAAATACTCTAGAAGCATTAACTGATATATTTCAAAGTTACACGTTTGAACGAGCGATTAATGTAGGCATTGCAGGATGTCGCGATGAATCGTACGAAATAGGCACTCTTTTTTGTACCACGCATGATTTGAAGAAGAGTCATGAAGGAGATATTACAACGGTTGAACAGCCCTTGGATAATAAAGAAGCGTTGGAAACACTCTTGGTAGATATGGAGTGTGAACATTTTTTAAAGGTCGCAAGCAAACACTTGCCCAAAGAGCAGTGCATGGTCTTTAAAGTGGTCTCTGATTATTGCAATACAAGCATACCTAAAAAGAGTTTTGTCATTGAACTCATTCAAAAACATGTACAAACCATTCAAGGGTATATCAAGTGAGTTATTCAGAGACATTTTTAGACCATATTGAAAAAACCAACTTTAAGCACTTGCCTCAAGCAACACAAAGCTTTTTAAAAAACAAAGCGTTAGAATACCACTTCTCTTTTCAAGAACTCAAACAGCTCATTGATTTTGCAATTGATTTTCGACTTTGGCATGAACAAGATATCAGTGAACTGTTTGAAACTGAATATAGAAGCAAAAAAGAGGCTTTTAACCACATACGAACTGTTTGGGAGGATTTAAAGGCACAACCGAACAGTTATAAAAATTTTACCTCTGATTTATACAAACAAGATGTGCGAAAATTCAGTTTTGAAACGTTTAAAAGCCATAAAACGGCTTTAGGCAGTTGCCCTGTAGCAAGCCCTAATACTCGATGTTGTAACCTGCTTACTTTAGATGCCGTGCAGTCATGTGGATTTGATTGTTCGTACTGTTCTATTCAATCTTTTTATAATCAAAATAGAATTGGCTTTGATGAAAACTTTAAAGAGAATCTCAAAAATTTAGAGTTGGATCCCAACGAGATTTATCATATCGGAACAGGGCAGAGTTCAGACTCACTCATGTGGGGGAACAAAGAGGGGATTTTGGATGCACTTTTTGCGTTTGCACGAAAATACCCCAATGTGATTTTGGAGTTTAAAACCAAATCCAATAACATCAACTACTTTCTAGAAAATGACGTACCCAAAAATATCATCTGTACATGGTCTTTAAATACGCCCACTATCATTCAAAATGAAGAGCATTTAACGGCATCTTTAGAAGAACGTTTACATGCAGCTCAAAAATTGAGTGAAAAAGGGGTATTAATCGGTTTTCATTTTCACCCCATTGTTGAGTATGAACACTATTTAGAAGAGTATGAGTCTGTTTATAAAGAACTCATCAAACGATTTGATGCACGAAAAGTTGTGTTGGTCTCTTTTGGGACATTGACGTTTATAAAACCTGTGATTCAAAAAATACGTACACGAAACTTTAAAAGTAAGATTTTGCAAATGCCTTTTAGTAATGCCAACGGAAAACAGTCCTATTCATTAGCAACAAAAAAAGAGATGTTTAAACATGCGTACGAGTGCTTTACTCCTTGGCATAAAGAGGTCTATTTTTATTTATGTATGGAAGATGAATCATTATGGAAAGAGGTATTTGGTTATGAGTACCTTTCGAATAATCAAATGGAAGAGCTTATGAAAATGGCATACATGAAGAAGATTACATCAACGGTTTAAACTCATGTGTTTAAACGTCCGTTGTATGATTGATTTTTAAAAATTGTGTTGCTTGAATGATACTCAAACCTGATTTTGAACAAATAGTATCAAAACTTTCATTGGTATGTAGTAATCTTTGAAAGACTTTGTATTTGTATTCCATTGTTAAAATAAACATGTTTCTCCTTTATATTTTATGTGTGACAAGCAATGATAAATTCATATTTTGTATTGATATTATGAGAAGATATTTCTCATAGAGTATTTTTTATAAGCTGTAAGGGTATTATAAAAGTGTTGTGTGAGTATTTTTCACATCAACACTTTAAAGGCAGTGAAAAAAGAAGGAGCAATTACAGTGCTTCTACACTGGTTGCATGTTCCCCTTTTTGATTAACACCAATATTAAATGATACTCTTTGACCATCATTTAATGAAGCTCTTCCATAATTAGAATTTGTGATTTCCGTATGATGAACAAATAAATCTTTGCTGTTATCTTCTAATTGAATAAATCCAAAACCTTTTTCATTGTTGAACCATTTTACAGTTCCATTATATCTATTTGACATAGAATATCCTTGTATTATATTGTTAAGTGTAAATTGTTCTTTTGATTTTGAAAGTTATGTATTAAGAGGTAAGTTTTAATAAAAAGCCAACAAAGAAAAAGTTCTAATTTTCCTTAAGTGATTCATTGTATCTGAATAGAAAAGAAATAGCAAGCTTTTTGATATATCTTTGTTTAATATGATGAGATTGAATGAAAATAGAAGTGTAGATGATAAATTTACACACTCTATGATAGAATTCACATAAAAAATATAAGTAAGGCATAGATGTTACACGAAATAGTTGATTTTATTGTAAATACAGTAGGAGACTTAGGTTACTGGGGAATTTTTATTATGATGTTTTTAGAGAGCTCGTTTTTCCCCTTCCCTTCAGAAGTGGTGATGATACCAGCAGGGTATTTGGCGTATCAAGGAGAGATGAACCTTTTTTTAGCAATTTTTGCAGGAATTTCAGGCAGTCTGGCAGGGGCAGTGTTTAACTATTTGTTGGCGTTGAAGTTTGGACGAGCCTTTTTAAGTCGATATGGAAAATATATTTTAGTTAAAGAAGAGACCATGCAAAAAATGGAGAACTTTTTTAATAAACACGGACATATTTCAACGTTCAGTGGAAGGTTAATCCCCGCTGTACGACAGTACATCTCACTTCCAGCAGGCTTAGCCAAGATGAATCTTTTAAAGTTTTCCATCTACACGAGTTTGGGTGCAGGTATTTGGGTCTTGATTCTAGCACTTTTAGGGTATTTTATTGGGCACAATCAAGCGCTTATTTCTGAGTATTTACGAGTTATTATCATCTCTATTTTAATTCTTCTGGCTGTTTTTATACTGTTTTATATTAGAATAAAAATGAAGAAATCTATTTTTATAAAGAAGAAACGATGAAAAAAGCACTTGTCACTGGGTACTCTTCGGGTATTGGTAAAGCCATTTGTGAAACATTGGAAAAAAATGGGTATGAAATATTAAAACTGCAATGCCGTTTACAGCAAAGTTGTAATCTCGAAGAAGAAGTCAAGACGCTTTTAAAAGATCATGATTTGGATGTGTTGGTTAATTGTGCAGGTGTGGGTGTTTTTGCTCCGCATGAAGAGATCAGTGTGGCAAAAATAAAAGAGCTTATTGATGTGAATTTAACCGCTCCCTTGATACTGTCCAATTTGTGTTTACGAAGTTTAAAGAAAACAAAAGGGCATATTATCAACATTGCTTCGGTTGAAGCAACACGTCACTCGAAATTTTCAGCCCTTTATACTGCAACTAAAAGCGGGCTTCGAAACTTCTCTTTGAGTCTTTTTGAAGAGTTACGGCGTGCCGATGTGAAAGTAACCAGTATCAATCCTGATTTAACCAAAACCAACTTTTTTGATGAGTTGCAGTTTGAACCAAGTTCGAAAGAGAACACACATTTACTCGCAGAAGATATTGCCAAAGCAGTCTTGGATGTGTTGCAGTTTAATGGTGTCATCACAGAGTTGACAGTCAGACCGCAGCGTCTTGAAATTATTAAAAAGTAGTTTAAAAGCCATCTTTTTAACGCGTGAAATTTCCTTGTGCATTTAGCACAAGTTTTCTCCTACTTTTCTTGGCGTTGAAACTCAAAATTTAATCATACACATACTCTCTTTTTAACGACTATTTATAAAAAAAGTGAGTTGTTATCATCCATTTTTTAGATGATGGGTCGATTATATCTGATATAATAAAGCGATGGCAGAGCAAGTCCAAAACTGATTGCACTTAAAATTGAAATCGATTTCAAACCATTCTCTATAAACATTGCAATAAGCTCAGGGGTCACCCCATGTGAGTTCATGTCCACTAATGAAATCATGGCATTAAATGCAAAAGTTCCTGGAATAAGCGGAATAATTGATGCAACGGTGTAAATAGGTCGCGGCACAATATACTTTCTGGACCAATACACTCCAATGATTCCTAAAATCAATGAGGCTAAAAAAGTAGAAATCTCAATAGAAATTCCTGCATCTAAAAAGAGCGTTCGTAAGCTATAAGTAATCGCTCCACCTAAAGCACAAAATTTCAAGGCACTTTTAGGTACATTAAAGAGCATCGCAAAACCCACTGCAGGAATGGCAGAGAAAACAGCATCGAGTAAAAAGTTTGTTAAAATTGGATTCATCTTACCACCCTTTTATGTTTAAAATGGACATGGCAAAGATAATACCCATACTTGTTGCAAGTGTTAAAAGGGATGCTTGCATCCATCGTCCCCAACCCATACTTAAATAGCCTTTCATGGCATCTAAAAAAGAGTTTACAAAAGGAAACCCTGGTACTAAAAGTAAGACACTGGAGGAGAGTGCAATATTTGGTGTAGCACTGATATTATTGATGTAGGACAAACTGGCAATGAGTGTGACAAAAAAGGCGGTAATTCCAAAGGTGATAATCAAGATAAACTGACGTTTGGCCAACTCTTGTCGAATAAACATTCCCACACTTGAAGCCAAGAGTGTAATACCAAAGGCGACCCAATCAGCTCCTCTTAAATAAGCAAACGAAGCACACGCTAATCCTACCATTAAGACAATCAACCAACGGTTATAATAGTTGGGTTGAATATCTTTGAGTTGTTGAATCACCGTTTCCACACTGTAAGGATTTTTCTCTAAATCAATACAAATTTTTTGTACATCATACACAATAGACATATTGATGGGTTTATGGTGCGCTCGTCTTGTGGTTGTAACGGATTGATTGCTTGTAAGTGTGGTTAACACAATGGCTGAAGGTATCAATGAAATCTCTACAGAACGGACTCCAAGAGCCGTTCCCATACGTTGTGCAGTTTGTTCAACCAATCGACTCTCTGCACCAAATTCAAGCATCAAAGTGGCTGCTCGAATAATGGCACGTGTGATTTTACTCTGTTCGTCGTAAGCGATATTTGGGTTCTCTGTTTTCATATGGATATTTTACCCAATTTACGGGATAAAAGTATGACAATATGAGATACTCAACTCTTTTTTTGAAAAATAGACATTTCGGAAATAGTGTGTTGAAATTTACGTTTGGTTTCTCGTATGACAAACTCAATATCTTGAGTATGCAGCAGTTCAAAATCACTCAACTCATGTTTTAAGCGATCAAAGGTGTATTGAGGTTTGCCCTCACTCATATAACCGCCAAACCACTCATTTTTGTGAGTGTGGTCATGTAACCATGTATAAGGAGAACACAATACTAAAAGTCCATTGGGATTGAGTCTGCTTTGGATGTCATCTAAAAATTTCTTGGGTTCACTTAATCTGTCAATTAAATTACTGCAAAAGATGAGGTCGTAGTGCGTTAATTTGGAGTTTAAATTTGAAGCATCTCCTTGTGAAAACGAGACTCTGTTTTTGGATGTAAAAAAATCAAACGCAGTTAAGTCAATCTCTTTTTTCTCATAGATTTCACCCTCAATCGTCATATTGTATTCTACTTGTTCTCCCGCTTGCAGTTGTTGTGCAACTTCAATAAAATTGTGAGAGTAATCCACTGCATCAACATGTTGAAAATATTGAGCCAACTCAAAACTGCTTCGTCCAACAGAACAACCTAAGTCTAAAGCTTTTGTTTTTTGTTTTACAAAAGGAAGAAGTGTATCAATGGTTTTTTTAGGGTAGTTGGAGACATCGAAATAATCTTCTCCATAGTGAAATTCACAATATTGAGAGATAAGATGGGATGTTTCATAGATATTTGTATTTGCCATGTCGCTCCTTTTTTATACCTTACAGTTGTCTGCCTTGTGATATACTAAAGTACAAGAATTAATACATAATTTTTGATATAATGTAAAAAAACGGCAATGAGGCGATATGGAATTTATAAAACAGCATTGGAACAGACTTTTAATTGTGACCATTTCATCATTGGCAATTATTTTAGCATTTACTTTTGCCATTGATATTAAAGGCAAAGCACTCATTGATGAATCTTTCACACAAGCGGTGGTTGTTTTTGGAAGTGCAAAAGCATTGAATGCTGTGATCTCTTTGGCGCAAGGAACAGAACTTGACTTGCCTTTTGTAACCGTGGCCATTGGAGAAGTACTTGACCCAATCAATGACTTGGTGGAGCAGTTTGCTTTAGTGATGCTTGCCAGTATGGCATCTCTTGGAATTCAAAAAATACTGCTTTCGTTTGCTACAAGTACGATGTATAATCTGATTTTAGGGGTGAGTTTAGTCATACTTAATATTTGGCTTTTTGTGCGTTTTGCAAAAGATGAGAGGCTTCGAACACTCTTTTTTAAAGTCACGGTGGTGATTCTGTTTTTACGATTTGCCGTACCATTAATTGGTTATGTCAACTATGTGGCGTATGAGAATTTTGTCAAACCAGAGTATAATATCGAGCAACTCAATGGTAAAATTGAAGGCGTAACCGATGAGGTGAGTCGCGTGAATCAAGAGACGATTACTCAAAAAGAGGAGAGCTCCTTTTTTAATAAAGTGGCACAAACATTTGATACGAGTTTTTACTCTAAAAAAGTGGATGCGTATAAAGATGCCGTGAATAATGCGAGTGAATATGTGATTGATTTAATCATTGTTTTTATTTTTCAAACCATTTTTTTACCACTGCTGTTTTTATTTGTGTTGTATCATTTAGTAAAATCAATTTTTAATATAGGAAAGGCGTAACGTGATAGATTGGAAAAATACTTATGCGGCGATTTACAGAGCAAAAAAAGATTATTTAAAGCCCGTAAAACATTTTGATGACATCGGTTTTGATGATTTAATAGGAATAGAGAGACAAAAGAGTGCATTGATACAAAATACCAAACGATTTGTTGATGGATTACCTGCAAATAATGTACTGCTTTGGGGTGCGCGAGGAACAGGTAAATCTTCATTGATTAAAGCACTTTTAAATGCATATAAAGATGAAGGGCTTCGAGTCATTGAAATAGACAGAGAGGACTTAGATGAGCTCATTGAAATTGCCGATATGATTCGACATGAGCCTTATAAGTTCATCATCTTTTGCGATGATTTATCATTTGAAGAGGGAGAAAAAGGGTACAAAGGTTTAAAACGTATCTTAGAAGGTTCGATTGAAAAAAGTCCAGAGAACATTAAAATTTATGCCACATCAAACAGACGGCATATCATAACAGAGTATAATCGAGATAATGAAGGTACAAAAGTGGGACGAAACGGTGAGATACACTACAGTGACTCTGTAGAAGAGAAGATTTCATTAAGCGACCGATTCGGTCTGTGGCTCTCTTTTTATCATGGTACACAACAAGAGTATTTAAATATGGTGGACAGCTACTTTAAAGAGTATAAAGGGGACATGGAACACCTGCATCATGAAGCACTGCAATTTGCTCAACAACGAGCCAGTAAAAGTGGACGTACGGCGAAACAGTTCTTTAACTATTTCAGTAATAAGGAGTAAACATGGCGGTCTTTGTAGTGGGACAAATCATCATCAAAGATGAACAAAAGTGGGAACGTTATAAAGCCAGTGTTCCTAAAAGCCTAGAAGGGTATGATGCCAGTATACTTTTAAGAGGTTCAAAAGAGTCCACACTTGAACAAGCTACAGAGTATGAACATATTGTCATCCTTCAATTTCCTTCGCTGCAAGCTGCAAAATTGTGGCATTCTTCAAATGTGTATCAACAACTCATACCTTTAAGAAAGGAGGCTGCATCGGTCTCTTTGAGTATCTACACCAGCTAAAATCATACTAATTTGTACTTGTTTCTTCTTTTAATAAACAAACTTTAAGTTGTTTTTAGTAACAATTTTGAGAATTACTATCATATTAAAGGAAGAAGATGAAAGCAGTACTCATACTGTTTCTTTGCTTGCAAAGTCTGATTTTGGCGAATCCCATAGACCAATCCATGCAAGTAATCGAGCAAACAAATAAAAAACTGAAAGAGTATCAAGCACAAATAAATAACGTAGATGAAGAGCGTGAAGTACTTTTAGGTGAATACAAATACACCAATGCAGAACTTAAAAACAGTCGAATTTACAACAATCAATTAAGAGGGATCATTCAATCGCAAAAAGATGAGATGATCAACATTGATGAACAACTCGTACAAATAGAGAAAACGCAAAAAAATATTTTCCCACTCATGTTGCAAATGGTTGAGAGTTTGAAAAACTTAGTGAAGATGGACATGCCATTTTTACTTGAAGAGAGAATGGCTCGGGTACAACGACTTGAAGATGCTTTAACACAAGCCGATATTAAAACAGCAGAGAAGTACCGAATCATTTTAGAGGCGTTTAAAATTGAGTATGACTATGCCAACTCAATTGAGAGTTACCAAGACAAAATTGATGATAAAACCTATACGATTTTACGTCTTGGAAGAACGGCTTTATATTTCCAAAGTTTGGACTTAACACAATATGGATACTGGAATAAAGAGTTACAACAGTGGGTTGAAATAGATGATAGCACAGCAAAATCCAATATCAGAAAAGCAATTAAAATTGCAAAAAAAGAGCAAAACGTTGACTTCCTTGAACTGCCTTTTTTAGCAAAGAAGGAAAGTAAATAATGAAGTTAGTAGTAGGATTATTATTGAGTGTTTACTCACTCTTTGCTTTGAATTTAGAGACCCTTTTAGGCAGTGTAGAAGCCAGTTCCAAACAAGAGATTGTTCAAGAGAGCAAACGTCTTCAAGAGTTTATTGATAACAAACAAAAACAGAAACAACTCTTAATTCAAACCAAAGAGGCACTTAAAAGAGAAAATCAAATCACCAAAGAACTAAAAGTTGTCATTGAAAAAAATGAAAAGATATTGGCAAAAAAAGAGGCGGAATTAGCAGTAAAAGTGGGCGACTTAGGTGAAATGTTTGGAAGTGTAAGACAAACATCTTCTGATTTTCTAACTAACTATAAAAGAGCCTTTACTGCGTCGCAGTTTCCTCAAAAAGAGGCTATTTTTGATAAGTTCTCTGACTCTAAAAAATTACCGACCATTGAAGAGTTGACACTCTTTTGGCACACCATGCTTGATGAAATTGTACAAAGTGGTAAGGTATCACAATACCCTGCCCAAGTGGTGATGCAATCAGGAGAGAAAGTAGAACAAACGGTAACAAGAGTAGGACAGTTTGCAGCATTCAGTGATGGAAACTTTTTACAATACTCAAGTGACATTGATGCTTTAGTTGAGCTTTCAACACAACCCGCTTCATCGTTTCAAGGGGGTGCAGAAGATTTTGAGCAAAGCAGTGATGAGGTCTTAAATGTTTTAGTGGACCCAACACGAGGAACGTTGTTTGAAATGTTAGGGAATAATCCAACCATTATGGACAGAATCAATCAAGGTGGAATCATTGGTTATATCATTCTTTTACTGGGTGGATTAGGAATAGCGTTTGCAGGATATAAAATGGTGATGCTTAATATCTTAGATAAAGCGATTAAAAAACAGCTCAAAGACGTTACAAAATATTCTGTGGATAATCCATTGGGAAAAATTGCATCGGTGTTTTATAACAATCTTAAAGACTCTATTACAGATTTGGAGATTAAAATTGGTGAAGCCATTTTAAAAGAGACTAATCACATTAAAAAGGGTCAAAGTTTTGTCAAGTTACTTGCAGCTGTTACACCTCTTTTAGGATTACTAGGGACAGTTACAGGGATGATTGCAACGTTCCAAGCCATTACACTTTTTGGTACGGGTGATCCCAAACTTATGGCAGGTGGTATTTCAACGGCATTGATTACAACAGTATTGGGGCTGGTAACGGCTATTCCACTGCTGTTTGCATATACCTATATTGCATCAAAATCAGAAGAGATGGTCTCTATTTTAGAAGAACAAAGCATTGGGATGCTCGCAAAAAACTTAAAACAAAATGATTGATATATATTTAGATAACTTCTTCTCATTTTTTGATCGTGGTGGAGCTGTGCTCTACGTGGTCTTTTTTATCGCACTTTGCTTATGGGCATTGCTGATTGAACGATACATGTACATCAGTTTTGAATACAAACAGTATCGTAAAAATATGATGGATGAGATACAAAACAACTCTTATAATGCTCGTTTTAAAGAGGAGATTAAAAAATACTTGATAGAAGAGTCAAACCTTAAACTTAAAACGGGATTGAGTTTTATTAAGACACTGATTATCGTCTGCCCTTTGGTAGGCCTTTTAGGTACGGTTACAGGGATGATTGAGGTATTTGATGTCATGGCAATCAGCGGTGCAAGCAATGTTAAATCAATGGCCAATGGGGTGTCGATGGCAACAATACCTACTATGGCAGGGATGGTTGTAGCCCTAAGCGGTATTCTGTTTGAAAAGAAACTGGAATTATCGATTAAATACAATACAGACAGGCTCTATTTAGAGATTTCAAAGGTTTTATAGATGAGAAGATTTTCACATAAACAAGCAAAAGAAGAGACAGAAATCAATTTAACTCCCATGCTGGATGTTGTTTTTATCATGTTGATTTTCTTTATTGTTACAACCTCTTTTGTGAAAGAAGCAGGGGTGAGTGTCAACAGACCCAGTGCGAAAACAAGTGAGCAAAAAGCAGAAGCCAATATTTTAATTGCAATCAAAAACAATGATGAAATTTGGATTGATAAACGTATGGTGGATATTCGAGCAGTTCGATCAAATATTGAGCGACTCAAAGCAAGTAACATGAACAATAGTGTGGTAGTACAATCGGATAAAGATGCGCGTACAGGAACTTTGGTGAAGGTTATGGATCAAATCAGAATGGCCGGTATTACAAATATTTCAGTCTCTACATTAAAGAATTGAAGATGATAAACAGACGTTTGGCGATTGCTTTAGGCGGTTCAGTAGCAATATCGATTGCAATTTTTGCGTTGATGCAACAGATGATCTCTTCAGATGCACAATTAGAGCAAAAAAAGCAAGCTCCCATTGAGTTGAACTATTTACGGGATAAAAAAGAGACCGATATTGAGAAAAAAACACGTATTCAACCCAAAAAGCCTATAGAGAAAGTGGAGCCAAAGAAACTTGATTTTAAAAAAGAGTTGAATCAAAACTTGAATAAAAATGTCAAAGTACAACCATTGGCCATTGCCAATAACTTGGATTTATCCAATATCACCTCTTTAAAAGGTGCACAATTAGATATTGGTTCATCTCTTATTGATGCCAATATGCTTACGGCATTGAGTCGTTCCAATCCACGTTATCCACGAATGGCTAAGATACGTAAACAAGAGGGTTTTGTACAACTGATATTTAAAATCGATGCACAAGGATTTGTTTCAGATATTAAAGTCGCAGCATCTGATCCCAAAGGGGTATTTGAAGACTCAGCAGTCAGTGCCATGAAACGATGGCGCTTTAAACCTACAAAAGGGGATGCTCCTGGTAGCTTCAAAGAGGCAACAATCACATTTAATTTTAGGTTGGCACAATGAAAAGACTGGTTTTAATTTTACTGTTAGGAAGCTCACTGTTACTTGCACGAGGTACAATGTCGCAAGGGACCTATAAACAACTCATGCAAGTACAAGAGTTGATGGCAAAAAATGAATACGCTCAATCAAAGAAGATACTTTCTGAAATGCTCAAAGAAAAAGGTGAGAACAAATATGAGCGTTCATATATTTTACAATCACTTTCAAGTATCTATATATTTGATAACAACTATAAAAAAGTGGAGTCTATCTTTGAAGAGATTTTGGCATTAAATGCGCTTGAAAAAGAGAGTTTGAATCGAGTAAAACTCTCTTTGGCTAAAGTCTATTTATCGACTGAAAAGTATAAGAAAAGTTTGAAACTGCTCAAATCGATTCAACATGATTCTAAAATCGATAAAAAAGAACTCTATGAAAGCTTTATTTTAGCGCACTATTATAATAAGAATTATACGCAAGCCGTTCACTACTCAAAGCTCTATTTTCCTTTGAAAAAAGAGGTCAAAGAGTCATGGTATAAAATTTTATATTCGTCGTATGTCGAACTTAAAGATTTGCCCAATGCCATTACTACCATGAAAATAATGGTTAAACTTTTCAGTGAAAACGAGATTTATTGGGTGCAGTTGGCTTCCTTGTATCAAGAGACCAATGAGTTGAAGAAATCACTTTCGACTTTAGAGTTGGCGTATAAAAAGAGTCTTTTAACTAAAAAAGAGAATGTACTTTATTTTATCAATATTTTATTGCAAAATGAGGTCTATTTTAAAGCAAGTGAACTTTTGAATGAAGCGATAGCAAAAGGGTACATTAAAGAGGATAAAAAGATTTTTGAACTTTTGGTTTCAAGTTATATTCACTCAAAACAAACAGAATTGGCTATCAAAAAACTGGAGAATTCTAATTTTGCACAACAAAGTAAATATCAAATGATTTTGGCCAACTTATATTATCAACATCAAAACTATCAAAAGAGTATTGCGGTGCTTGAAAATATGAAAACGAAAAAGAACAGTAAAATTGAAGGGGAACGTTACATTTTAAAAGCACTCAGTTTTTATGAGTTACAAAAAAGGGATGAGTGCATTGCAAATTTGAAAAAAGTGATCAACAATCCTCATCATAAACAGCGGGCTCAAAATATTTTAAAACAACTCAGTTAATAGTAGTATCTTCGCTCTTTCATCACATCTTTGGGGCGTACTTTAAAGTAACGAACAAAAGCTGTGGTAAAACTTTGTTGATGTTTATAACCAACAAAGTTTGAAATCTCATTGATTGAGAGTTCCGAATTTTGAAGCAGTTTTTTTGCATAAAGCATTTTTTGATGTAAAATCATGTTGCCAGGTGTTGTGTGAAAGAGTTTTTTAAATCCATATTTCAGTTTAAATTCATTGAGTGCTACTTTTTTAGACAGAGTCAGAATATCGGGAAACTCTTTGCTGTTGAGAATAATCTCTTTTGCTTTATGCAACGCCGCAATATCCTCTTGTGTGAGTTTGATGTGGTTGGATGGTGTATCTTTTAGGTAACACGAAAGTTCTTTAAATTCACTGTAAATAATATCTAAAATCTTACTTTGAATATAAAGATTATGCAATCCCCCCTTAAAAGGCGATTGAAAAAGTTCTTTGGCCAAAATGACACTGTTGGATGCACTGTATTTTAATGTGGTGCTTGAAAAATGTTTATTGTCATAATTACTCAGATCTAAAATCTCTTTAAAGTTTTTTTCCAAGAAATCATTTTTAATAAATAATCCAATACCACAAGAGGTTTTTCCCAATGTTGTGGTCATATCAAACTCATTGATATAAGAGATTTTCACTTCATTTTTGTGTAATGTGATACTGTGGTCTAAAAGATTGTCTTTATATGTCACTTCCCCATCAAGTAAAATACCGATATATAACCCATTCATTTTTTGATGGGATTGCATGACAACATTTTTTTGTGTTTGTACATTTGATTTAAAAAAAAGGATATCTTCAGTCACAATTTTTTTTTCAGATACAATGCTTCCAATATCGTGTGGAAGATTGATTATATAATCACGTTCAGCAGAGGCTGAATGCATAAACTCACTCATGTCTTCTTGTGTCAGGTTGTAAGACATTTTATCCCTTATTATTAAAAAATAATTCTTAAATAGGAAATTAATCCTTGAATTTGATAATTAATATCATTATAATGCGAATTCGATTAAAATTTTATTAATATAAAGGAAGGTTAAGCATGAAAAAATGGACTACATACAAGGTAGCAGTGCTCTCATTGATGGTGAGTTCTATGTTATGGGCTGCTGAACAACCGACACAATTAGGCAATGTGGTGGTCAGTGCAAATAAAATGGAAGAAAATATTCAAGAGGTGCCCCAAAGTATTACAATACTGGATGCTCAAACCATAGAAGAGAAAGGGATGAATAAAGTTTCAGATGTCATAAATGTTATTCCCAATATGTATATGAACTCAGAGAATCATGGTGGGGCCATTAACTTTAGAGGATTAAACACCTCCATGTTTACAAACTCTAATCCAATTGTTATTTATGTCGATGGTGTTCCTACAAGCAGCAGAAATGCATTTGATATTTCAATGGAGAATATAGAAAAAATTGAGGTATTAAGAGGACCACAAGGAACTCTGTATGGAAAAGATGCCATAGGAGGCGTGATTAATATCATTACAAAAGTGCCGACCAATGAAACCTCTGGCAGTATCGGGTTTGAATATGGAAGCAATGATTATCATAAGGAGAGTTTTAATCTTAATACACCTTTGATTAAAGATAAACTCTTTTTAAATTTAAATGCGGCACTCTTTTCGGATCATGGTTGGATTACAAATGATTATAACGGTGATGATGAAGCTGCAAAAGAGAGAAGCATCAAACTGGGTACCTCTTTATACTATAATGTGACGGATAACCTTTCTGCTAAATTGGTATTTAAAAGAGAAAAGACCAAAAACTATTGGGGTAATTATGGTGTTGCACAAAATGTAGTGAGTTTGAATGAGTTCAGCAAAAAGGCATCTGAAAATGCCAATTTTGATATGCCTGCAATTGAAGACAATGAGATCAATACGCAAAGTTTAAATCTTAAATATGAGACAGATGATTATCTTTTTGAAGCCATCTCCTCTCATAAAGATACCGATTTTAAGAGTACCTATGATATTGACTTTACTGCCAATAATCTTTTAGATGGTTCATTTATGACCCGAAATACAAACATGGAAACTTATACGAATGAAGTCAGAGTATCCAATAAAAGTGATGCTTTTAGATGGATTGCAGGTGTTTATTTTGACTCAGATAAAATTAAAGAAGACCCTTACAGTCAAACACTTTATCTATCAGGAGTAAAAGCGGTATATGCCAATGCCCTTTCCACGAGTCATAATGATACCAGTGCCATATTTACTCACTTGATGATACCTTTAAATGAAAAGATTGATTTAACTTTGGGTGGCCGATATCAACGCATTAAAAAAGATATAGATATGACCGTCAACAATGGTGCAACGACGTTTGATTTTGATGCTAATAAAACATGGAATACTTTTATTCCTAAAGGGGCATTAAGCTATAAAATCAATGATAACTTTACCACCTATTTCTCTGTTTCAAAAGGCTACATGGCCGGTGGTTTTAACAGTTTTGCATCCTCTTCAAATGAAGATGATAATGCTTTTGATTCGCAAAAATCGACCAATTATGAAATAGGGATAAAAAGTACTTTTGATGACTTGATTTTAAATGCGGCAATTTTTAGAATGGATATCGAAAATATTCATATCTACAGACAAGTAGTAGGCAACTACTATACGGACAATGCAAAGAAAGCACACTCACAAGGGATTGAACTGGATTTTACATATTTTCCTACAGACACCATTGTTATTAATGGAGCGGTGGGGTATGTAGACACTGAGTATGACTCGTATGATGCGGGTGATTATGACTTTAGTGGCAATAAAATAGAGAACACTCCTTCGCATACAGCTAATTTAAGTATGGCATATTATGATCCAAAAGGATTTTATGCCAGAGGGGATATCAAAAATCAAGGCTCATTATATTTTTATGATGATCGACAAAAAAAGTTTCTAAAAAATAAATCATACACCACCCTTGATGTCAAAATAGGGTATAGATATGCAAATTTTGATATCTATGCGTATGGTAAGAACTTAACCGATGAAGAGTATATGACCTATTACCAATCAAGCTCAACGGTATCTCTTGCAACTTTTGCAGACCAAAGAAGCGTAGGAGTAGGAGTAAGATATAAATTCTAAAGAGAGATTTCTCTTTTTAGAATGAGTCTTAACAATCTACTGTGTATCGAGTTTTGCTCTCTTTTTTTATTTGTACGGGTGTTATTCCAAATTGCTCTTTGAATATTTTACTGAAATGACTGATACTTTTGTAACCCACTAAAGCAGAAGCTTCACCGATATTAATTTCACCATGTTCTAGGAGTTCTTTGGCTTCACAAAGACGATAGTTTTGTAAGAAACCATACACCGTTGTATTAAACAGTTGTTTAAATCCTTTTTTGAGTTTGAATTCATTAATAGCAGCTTTATAGGACAACTCTTTTAAAGAGGGAGGGTTTTTTATGTTTTCAATTAAGATTTGTTTGGCTTTATGTAAACACTCAATATCTTTGTGATTTAAGTAGAACTCTTCTTTTTTTGTATCCGTCTCAATGGCATTAAATGTGGTATAAACAAGGTCTAATAATTTGGATTCTAAGTATAACATTTGTAATTTAGTATCCAAATTTGAGACGTTGATGATTTCATTCAATAATATTTTTTGTTTGACATTAACATGATTATTGAAATTAACATCAATGTAGTCACCTCTGTATACAGATTTGAGATTTTTAAATTTCTCATCACGCAGAGTAATCTCTTTAAATAAAGTATGATCAAATGTAATATTATGAGTGATGGATTGTTGGTTTTTAAAATAAAAACTGTTGGACTGATGCCCCTCATTCATGGTTCCATTCCAGCATATATCGGCATCAAGTTTTACCTTTTTAGATTTTAATGCATCCTCCATAAATATTTGTTTGCCGGTATTGAAACATAAAAAGTGAGTATTAAATGAGTTTTTATTTTCTAAAACAGTATCTTGATAAAAGTCTGCAACAAAATAAGAGTATTTAATACCATAACCTGTATTGTAATGAGTCAGTTTGAATTGCCCAAATTCATCATGGTGCTTAAAATCATGCATACCTAAAGGCGAGTTGGGAAAAGAGAGATTATGGCATATTTTATCCCATAACTCATTGGATGAAATGTGTTTATGCATAAAATACTCCTAACGACAATAAAAATCCTTTCCAAGATAAATATAATATTGATAATTGTTTTCAATTAAAGTATAATTTCGCTTAATTTTTAATTAATGGAGAGAAAATGACGCCAATCAAACTACAAACGTTATTGTTGATATCTACAATGTTAGCAAATAGTCTTTATGCTGATGAAATAAAATTCGATTCGGTGATGGTTACTGCCAATAAAGTGGAAGAGAATATACAAGATGTTCCTCAAAGTATTACAGTAATCAACAGCACACAAATAGAAGAAAAAGGGATAAAAAGTATTACAGATGTGATACGTGAAATTCCTAATATGACAGCTACACCTTTATCTGGAGTAGCTGTCAACTTTAGAGGATTAAATGCTTCAATGTTTACGAATAATAACCCAGTAGTGATCTATATTGATGGAATCCCTACAAGTGGAAGGTTTTCTTTTGATGCCCCTATGGCAAATGTTGAGCGTATAGAAGTATTAAGAGGACCACAAGGGACACTTTATGGGAAAGATGCGATTGGTGCAGTAATTAATATTATTACAAAAGAACCTACAAACATCGTTGAGGGAGATGTTCATATGGAGTATGGCAGTAATAATTATATGAGAGGTTTATTTAATATATACGGACCTATTATTGAAGATAAACTGTTTTTTGGATTCAATACTGAACAACGAAGAAATGATGGTTGGATCACCAATCAAAATAATGGAGATGATAAAGCAAATAAACAAGAATATGAAAGTTATAATGCATCACTTCATTATAAAGCGACAGATAGATTGAGTGCAAAACTTGTATTAAAAAGAGAAGAAGCAGAAGAAAATTGGATAAAAGGGTATGCAAAATCTGCATATGATGGATTAAGTGATTTTAAAAGAGATGAAGCAGAAAATGTAAATTTTGATATGCCAACATATGAAGAGAATACGATAGATTCACAAAGTTTAAAGTTAGAGTATGAGGCAGATACTTTTACAATCAATTCTATCACAACACATAAAAATACGGAAATGATTGGAGAATATGATGCTGAATATTCTAATAACCCAATGTATGCAGGACTTAAACAGTTTATGGACAATGAAATAGATACTTATACACAGGAAATACGATTATCGAGTAATAATAGTGAAGGCATAAGATGGATCTCAGGAGTTTATTTTGATAAAGAAGATAGTGAAATGGGTCCATATGGGATGGAGTTCCCAAACTATTTATCGACTCCACCTTATACGTATATCGGAAATTATCGTATGAATGCGCCATCTGAAACAAAAAGCAAGACTCAAGCTATTTTTGGACAAGTGATGATACCTTTTGCAGAAGATTTTGAATTAACTCTTGGTGGAAGATATCAGAAAATTGAAAAAAAGATAGATATGAAGCTTTATTATTTGCCTGTAGGAACGACAGGAACACCTTTTTATACTCTCAACGATGAAACATCATGGAATGTGTTTTTACCTAAGGTTGCGTTATCTCATAAGATAAATGGAAACTTTACAACATATATCTCTGTGTCAAAAGGATATATGCCAGGAGGATATAACTTTTTTGGAATGTCTGGAAGTATCGAAGATAATAGTTTTGATCCACAAAAATCAACAAACTATGAAGCAGGGATAAAAGGGACAATTGATAATTTTGTTTTTACTGCTTCAATATTTAAAATGGATATAGAAGATATACATGTATATAAATCTACAGGGACAGGTGTATATATAACGGACAATGCAGATAAAGCACACTCTCAAGGAATTGAGTTTGACTTTACTTATTTTCCTAATGATAATTGGGAAATCAGTGGGGCTTTTGGATTCATAAAAGCACAATATGATGACTATGATGGTGGTACATTTGACTTTGATGGCGAAAAGATAGAGAATACACCTTCTCATACAGCGAGTTTAAGTGTAGCATATTATCATCCACAAGGTTATTATGGAAGAACCGATCTTAAGAACCAAGGTAATACATATTTTTATAATGACAAAAATAAAGAGATGTTAAAACAAAGCAGTAATACAACAGTAGATATAAAATTAGGTTATAGATTCTCAGATTTTGATATTTATGCTTATGGAAGAAACATAACAGATGAAGAATATCTGACTTCATTTACTGCTTCCTCTTCATTTGCAAGAGCAACTTTCAATGATCCAAGGTCATTTGGAGTAGGACTTAAGTATAGCTTTTAAAAACATAACTAGAAATATCAACTTCTAGTTATGTTTTTAATATATTTGTGATCGATTTCCCTCATCGCATTTTGCAAGATAGGTTAAGATAATAGCTTGTTATAGGCTTGAGATTGTTATTAAATTCATATATCAAAAGGATATTTTTATTAGAAATATTATCTAGATGTTTTACAAGAGCTCTTGAACTATTTTTATGAGCTACGATCAAAAAATTTTAGTAGTATTTGATATTTTTCATAACCTCTTTTGGTAAGATCCCAAACTCTTTAAAAAATGCATTACTAAAGTTATTAGCATATTTAAAGCCCACGTATTGTGCTACTTCATTGATATTATAATCCCCTGATTCAAGCATTCTTTTTGCTTTATTTAGTTTATATTGTGCCAAAAGTTTATAAGGGGTAGTATGAAAAATTTGTTTAAATCCTTTTTTTAATTTAAACTCATTAAGATGCACTTTTTTTGCAAGTTCACAGATAGATGGAGGATTTTGGAAGTTTGATAAAAGTAGCTTTTTTGCTTGATAGATCGCTTCTTTATCATATTGGTTTAGCAACATAGTATCTGAATTATTTTGATACAGTTTCCCAAGCTCAATCGATAAAAGCTCCAAGGCTTTTGCTTGGGTGTAGAGTGAGTGGATATCTCCTTGTAAATTACAGTGTAAAATATCATTGACTAAGAGTTCAGAGTACAAGGAAGTAGGGCGGAAGTTGATAAGGCTTAGGCTATCTTCATTAAAATACTTCTCTAAAATATTCTCTTTGAGGTTTCTTTTTAAAAAGTTCTCATCTAAGATGATTCTCACTTGATCTATTTTGTGATCTTGAAACTCTCTTAGCCCTTCTATTTCACTATTGAGTAATGATATGGTTGTAAAGCCTTCTTGAAAGTTGAGTTTTTGCGAACAATCCATACTTTTATATAAAACATTTCCTTTTAAAGATATGGTTATAACGAGTTTTCTTTCACTTTGTTTTGCTTCCATAAGGGTGGGGCGTTTGAAGTTGTACTTTGTTTTTAAAAAGATAAAACCCTCTTGGATATCTATTTTTTCCATATAATCATTTCCAATCTCTTTAGGAAAAGAGTTTTTTATGATGTTTTTGTTTGAATTAAATGTAGGTAAAAGTAGATCTTTTAGTTGTACTTTACACATCTTTTTCCTTTTATAATAGAAATAAAACCATTTGAAATATTATTGATATTGACTATCAATATTTTGAAGTATATACTACACAAGTATAAAAAAACATTAAAGGAATTTATAATGGTAGATTCAAAAAGTATTGTTCTATTTTTAGCTACAACTATTATTTTAACGAGTAATAGTTATGCAAAAGGTAGCCAAAGTTTAGAACCAGTGACAGTAACAGCTCAAAAGAGTGAAGAGGATGTGCAAAAAGTCCCTATAAGTATGGATGTATTTGATGAATATAAGTTAGCAGATAGTTCTATTGATACCATAGAGGATCTTGGAAAATATACGCCAAATCTATTTTTATTTAATGTAGGATTTCAAGGACTCACTTCACCCTCCATTCGTGGATTAAGTGCCAATTTACTCTCTTTTTCATCTCCTGTGAGTATGTATGTGGATGGAGTGCCTACTATGAGTAGCTTTGGATTTAGTGAGGGGTTATTGGATATAGAAAGGATAGAAGTTTTAAAAGGACCGCAAGGGACTTTATATGGCAAAAACTCTGAAGCAGGGGTTATCAATATCATCACAAAAAAACCTGACAATGAGTTAAGAAGAAAAGTATTTACAAAACTAGGGACAGATGGCAAAAGAGTATTTGGATTGAATGTTTCAGGACCTATTATAGAAGATACTTTTTATGCAGGAATCTCTTATAAACATGATGAAAAAGATGGCTTTATCAAACATGAAACAAAAGGAAGAGATGTAAATGATAAAGAGACAGACTATGGAAAACTTAATCTTCGATATACTCCAACAGACAATCTTGATATCTCTTTTGTTACTTCAAAAAAAGAGAGTGATGACGGTGCGATTGATTGGGCAAGGGCAGGACAAGATCTGGAAGGTGTAAGTGTATCATCAAATCTTGATGGGTATTCAAGACCTACTACAAAGAGTTTTGCTTTAAATATCGATTATGATATTGATGAGACTACAAAGATAAGATCAATTACTACAAAGCGTACCCATAAAGAGGATGCTGCTTTGGATAATGATCTCTCTGCTATGAATATCATGCATATTTTTAGAAAGTATAAGTTGGATACTTTATCCCAAGAGATAAGAGTGGAAAAAGAGTTTGTCGATACAAAAGTAGTCAGTGGAATCTATACAGATAAAGAGGAAAATCAACTCTCACTAGTGCAAAAAACGATGATGAATCCAACAGGTGTCAATTCGCATCCTCAAGAATTAAATGCAAAAACATATAGCTTTTTTACTAATGTGATCTATTTCTTTAATGATAGTTTTATCTTAAATACAGGTGTGAGATATGATAAAGAGAAAAAAGATATTAAAGTAAAAGAGTCAGATATCGCTCTTGAAAATGATTGGAGTAATATCTCTCCAAAACTCTCTTTACAGTATAACATAGATACTTCAAGTATGATGTATGCAACAGTTTCAAAAGGCTATAGAAGCGGTGGATTTAATCCATATGCTACTACAAAGAGTCTTGAAACCTATGATGAAGAGAGCTTGATCTCTTATGAAATAGGATACAAATCGATGTTTTTTGATAATAGATTAAAATTCAATACAGCAATCTATTACATGGATATTGATGATATGCAAGTACAAACTATGCCAACCCCTGGAGTTGTCTATATGGTAAATGCAGCAAGTGCTACATCACAAGGGATCGAGCTAGATATTGAAGCAATATTATGCGATAACCTTACATTGTATTCAAGCCTTGGGTACAATAAAACAACCTTTGATCAATTTACTGACAATGGAAATGACTATAGTAATAACTATAACCCGTTTGCTCCAAAGTATAACTTTAATCTAGGCATCCAATATAGAGATGAGAGGGGAATATATGCAAGAGCTGATTTCAATGGATATGGGAAGACATATTTTGACTCAGCAAATGAAGATTTTCAAAAAGCCTATGAACTTGTTAATGTAAAAGTAGGGTACGAAGCAGACAACTACGATATCTATCTGTATTCCGATAACCTTTTTGATACAGAACACCATGCAACGAACTATTTTAACGGAACTACAACTGCTTATCGTGAAGGTCGAGAGATAGGCGTACAATTAGCCTATAGGTTTTAGGAGAAAAGATGAATATAGATAGATACTTAAATATGCTCTTGGAGGGGCAAAAAACAGAAGTTTTAGGAGTCGCTTTAAACTTAAAAATTTTCAAATCTTTAGAAGAGGAGAATCACACGTTTAACTCTCTTGCCGTAAAACTTGAGCTAAATCCTCACAATACAAAAGTACTTTTAGATGCTCTTGTACTTCTTGATCTTCTTTACAAACAAGGGGAGTTTTATAAAAATGAAGCTTTAACAAAAGAGTTTTTTATAGAAGAGACAAAAGGGTATTGTGGGGATGTGTTTCTACATCGAAAAGAGATGTTAAATCATGGAAAAAAGATGTTAGATACTTTAGTAAAAGAGGGATGTGGGGCTTTAAAAGATTCTAAGCATCCAAAAAAATGGGCAGGAGCTGCAAAAAGATTTTTACGACAAGAGCAAGAGAATCTTATCTCAAAAGTAGCCCTTGATACGGTGACAAGATTAAAAGAGTTTTCTAGTGCTAAAAAAATGCTTGATCTTGGTTGCTCTTCTGGAATAGTAGGTTTAGAGATAATTAAAAGCCATCTAAGTTTACAAGGAGTTCTTTATGACTATAAAGAGGTAACCGATGTAGTTGATGAACATATCAAAGAGTATGGGCTACAAAATAGGGTAACAACACTAAGTGGTGATATCCAAAATGATGATATAGGAAGTGGATATGATCTGATTTGGTGTAGCAATATCTTTTATTTTTTTAAAGATAAAAAAGAGGTGATAGAAAAGATATATAAAGCTCTCAATACAAACGGAGTCCTAGTAAGTGTACATGTAGAGATAGATGAAACAGATAAAACAAATCTCGATGAGTATTTTTATTTTCTTTTTTTAAATATGCAAGAAAGAGGTGTCTTAAAACCTTTTGAACTAAGTGATATCTTTGAAGAAACAGGTTTTAGAAGTATCAACTCCTATACAAGTGTAGAGATGCCTATGACAAAATCCCAAATCCATATAGCAAAGAAATAGTATGAATCAATTAGCCAAAAAAAATATAGTATTTGGGATATTAGTTACAAGCTTCTATACCCCAATCGTTTTTTTTCTTATGGGACTGCCTATGATCCTTCAAGTAAAAGGATTTGATCCTTCTACTATTGGTATCTTTCAAGCTTTAGGATTACCTATGGTTATAAAGTTTTTACTTTCACCTCCTGTGGATCAAATAGTCTTTGAAACAAACCATTATAAAAAATGGATAGTTTTTACGGGAATATTTTACGTACTTTTCCTTTTTGGAGTAAGCTTCGTCTCTTTAGAAGATAATATCTATTTGGTCTTTGGCGTGATCTTTTGTACTACATTAGTTGCGACTTTTTTAGATATTCCTTTAAATGCACTGGCAATAAAAGTCTTTCATAAAGATGAACGAATGAGTGCAGGAAGTTATAAGATGAGTGCTTATTTTGCCGCTGGACTTTTAGGTGGTGGAGTGTTTTTACTTGTCTTTAACCGTTTAGGTTGGCAAAATACTTTTGTTATTATCGCTTTATTTGTATTGGTTTCATTATTGGCATTATATTTTATCCATGAAAGCGATGAAAAGATAGAAGAACAAAAAGTTTCACTCAAAACACTAATCACCTTTTTCAAACAAGAAAATATTGGAATATGGATATTTGTACTGATGTTTTATTTTGCTTTTATAAGTGCTATTTGGGTCTTTATGAAACCCTATCTTATAAGCAAAGGGATTACACCTGATGAGGTGGCTTTTTATGTGGGAGTATATGGAAGTATAGTCGGCTTTATCGGTGGAGTAGTAGCGAGCTTTGTAGGAAAAATATATTCTAAAAAAACGATCCTCATCCTTTTTGGAGTTTTTAACATTTTAAGTGCTTTGATATTAGTTATGATAGAGTATTTTGATATGTTAAATTTTATCTTTTTAATGAGTATAGTTACCATCGCATCAACTGCTATTGCCTTTTCTTCTGCTATTATATTTTCACTGATTATGGACTATAGTAGAAGCTCAAGTAAAGCGATAGATTATGCTATCCAATCAAGTCTATTTTCTCTTATGAGAATATTCTCAGCTATTATTGCAGGAGTGTTTGTTTCAAACTTAGGATATACGAGTATGTTTGTTTTTGAGAGCTTAGCTATGTTTTTTGTAGTGTTTGTTATTTATCGGTTTTATATAAAATAAAAAGGATAAAGGTTTAAACTTTAATACACACTTGTAAATAGATATTGAATATTCAATATCTATTTTCTATCTCATTTTAGCTTTGATTTGAAAAAATAATACAACATCAATCCAAATAATATAATCGTACTCATCGTATCTAAAAGTGTCGAATCTTCAGCATGAGAATGGATATCCACTATCTGTAATCCCGTAAAAAAGTTATCAAAAATCCATCCAAAAAAGATACTTAAAATTGAGATTGCTCCTAAGTAAATCAATAATGACTTCTTTCCAAACATGGAAGCAATGACACCCATGGTAACTGAGTTTGTTGCAGGGCCTGCACTTAAAAATACAAATACTCCTCCACTGCTCATACCGCTTAATAAAAATGCTGCTGCAATAGGAAGAGAAGCAGTTGCACAAACATATAAAGGCAAACTGATAATAAGTACCGCAAGATAGGTTAAAAACGGGTATTTAAATAGAGGTTCCAAAAGCTCTTTAGGTAAAAAAGTAGTAAAAAGTCCACCCAGAAGCAAACCAATAAATAAACCAAAATAGATATCTTTAAACAGTATGTTAAAAGCATAGTTAAAACTCTCTTTTATGCTAAAGCCGTTATTATTCTTTTGAGTACTGCAACAAGAACTACTCGAACAACAATCACTTTGTATTTTGTTTGTATGAGTATGCTCCTGATGATGTTCAGGTTTATGGACACTAAAGCTCATAGGTTTTTCTTTTTTTTCCACAAAGTTTTGAATAATTCCTGTTACAATAGCAATAAAAATAGAAGTGATTACTCGATAGATAGTAAATATCCAGCCAAAAAAGCTGTAAGTAGCTAAAATAGAATCAGCTCCCGTTATAGGAGTGGCAATTAAAAAACTTTGCACAGCCCCTTTACTTGCTCCCTCTTTTTGTAAAGATTTTGCCAAAGGAATGACGCTGCAAGAGCAAACTGGCATAGGGATTCCTAAGATCGTAGCTTTTACAACTGAACTTACTTTATTTTCTCCCAAATGGGAACTGATAAAGTTATCAGGGATGAGTTGTTTGATTATCCCTGCAAGTAAAAGTCCCAGTAATATATAAAGACTCATTGCATTGGATAACACCATAATGTTGTTGAATATGTTAGATAGCATTTCCATTTATTCTCCTTAAATAGTATACCCCCTATAGTATATTAAAATGGCTTGTTTTAGCTTAAGTGAGAACAAAAAGAGAACATTTAATCCTTTTTACATAAAAAAGAATCCTTTTAAAACAATATAGATATTGATAGTACTTATCAATTTGAATATAATCCATCTTTATAAAATTTCTTAGGACAATATATGAGTCAACAATCAGAACACAAACAAGGGCTTTGGGCCATTTTAAAACCAGTGATGTTTGAGATTACGATTGCTATGTTTTTAGCTGCATTTGGAGCTGTGAGTTTAATCGTTGCTTTGATACTTTTATCTTTTACATTAACCCATATTATGCAAGGAAGCCCTTTAGAGATATTGGGTGTAAAACTTGATTTTTTTAATACCATTGTAGTATTAGCCATTATGACTGTTATCGCTTTTGTATCAAGGTTTTATGGGTTTGTGGTCTCTCATTTGGGTGCTTTTAGATTAGAGCAGATACTGCGAACCAATCTAGCACAACATTTAGCAGAAGTTCCATTGGGATACATTATCTCTAATGGTTCAGGGGCATTAAAAAAAGTGATGCAAAATGATGTACGAGGACTTCATGCTTTTGTTGCAGACAGTACGCCGATGATAGCAAAAAGTATTGTCGCACCTTTTGTAACACTTATTGCACTTTTAATTATTGATTATCGCCTAGCACTTGCAAGTATTGCTGTTTTAATTCTTGGATGGATTACAATGGCATATGCAATGAGAGATTCAAAAGTGTTAAGACAAAAGTATGATCAAAGCCAAAGTGATATTAATAAAGCGGTCATAGAATTTGCGCAAGCCATGCCAGTAGTTCGTACTTTTGATGATGGAACAAGCTCATTTAAAAGGTACAATGATGCACTTGTGGCGTATAAAGAGAATTTAAGTAAATGGATGCAAATCAGTGCCGTTCCCGCAAAACTTGGAATGATAATATTAAGTCCTCTTCCCACTCTTATAATGGTTTTTATTACAGGAACAGTACTTCTTAATAGTGGTTCTTTAGAACTTTTTGCTTTTATATCAGCACTCTTTTTAAGTACGGGGATGGCCGATGCTATGATGCCAGTAATGTGGCTTCAAAATTTTATCAAAAAATCCCAAGCTTCGGCACTACGTATCCAAGAGGTTTTATCTGTACCTGCTCTTCCTATTTCCAAAGAACCAATGACTCCCAAAGGGTTTGATATAGAGTTTAAAAATGTATTTTTTAAATATGATGGGGTAGAAAATGATGCCTTAAAAGATATAAATTTGAAAGTCAAAGCAGGCAGTATCACAGCACTTGTGGGACCAAGCGGTGCAGGAAAAAGTACCGTCGCAAAATTGATTCCAAGGTTTTGGGATGTAAACAGTGGGGAGATACTCATAGGAGACGTCAATATAAAAAAGATTGCTCCTGATGTGTTGATGCAGACCGTCTCTTTTGTTTTTCAAGATACTTTTTTGTTTCAAGATACCATTTATAACAATATCCATATGGCAAATCCCAATGCCACAAAAGAAGAGGTCATACATGCAACCAAAGCGGCACAAATTCATGATTTTATAGAGAGTTTACCCAATGGATATGAGACTTTAGCTGGGGATCGAGGAGCAAACCTTTCTGGAGGACAAAAACAGCGTATAACCATTGCACGGGCACTTTTAAGAGATACTCCCATTGTGGTACTCGATGAAGCAACCGCTTTTGCTGATCCTGAGAATGAAGAAGAAATAGTAAAGGCTTTAGCGAACTTAACCATTAATAAAACAGTCATTATGATTGCTCATCGGCTTTCAACCATTAAAAATGCAGATCAAATAGTGGTTTTTGACCAAGGAAAAGTGAGTGAAATAGGTCAACATGAGACTTTGTTACAAAATGAAGGTATTTACAAAAAGTTGTGGAGTAATTATGAAAAAGCGAGCCAATGGAATTTAGAAAAAGGAAAAAGCCATGAATAATGAAAACATATCTTCATTTAAAGAGTCATATCGCATTACACTTAAAATCGCAGGGGAAAGCAGCTCTTTAGTTAAAAGAAGTTTTTTACATTTTATTCTTGCGTATATTTTTCAAGGGGTGGCATTTGCTTTTTTCTTTCCTCTTTTAAACAGCGTGTTTGCGAAAGAGTTTAATATAGAGAATACACTTTTTTGGCTTGGCACGATTGTGGTACTGAGTATCGTATCCTTTATATTCAGATGGTTGGGGTCAGGGTTTCAATACTCTGAAGATATTATTCAAATAACCCATGATATCCGAATGAAGTTAGGAGAAAAGATAAAAACAATGCCTCTTCAAAGTCTCTATAAATATAGAACCGGGGAGTTAAATGCTATTTTATCACAGAATGTAGATGATTCAATACTGCATATGGGCATCATTGCAGGAATGTTTTTTGAAGTGGCAATCGTACCTGTGGTATTAATTATAGCTACTTTTTTTATCGATCCCTCAATGGCCTTTGCCCTTCTCATTGCTCTTCCTGTAGCCATTCCTATTTATAGCTGGAGCAGAAAAAAGACAAAATGGGATAAAACAGAAGGTGCAAAAGCACATGCAACACTTGAAGCAGATACGGTTGAATATATACAAGGGTTACCGGTATTAAGAGCTGTGAACCAAGTAGGAGTTAATGCAAAAAACCTTCAAAAATCGATTGTTCACCTAAGAGAGGTGCAAAAAAAAGGTGTTTTTGCTTCAACCTTACCCATGATTATCATGAACACTTTAATAGAATTTGTCTTTTTATTGGTATTGGTTTTAGGAAGTTTATGGATAACGCAAGGAGAGTTTACAATAGGAGCATTGATTGCGCTGCTTATCATATTAGGACGATTGTCTGAACCTTTAGCAAACTTTTTAGCCATTGCAGGAGTATTGGATATTATGGAAGCCTCTTTTAAACATATTCAAACTCTTTTAAATATAAAAGAGTTTGTAATACAAAAACCAATACAAAGCGCAGAAAAATTTGACATTGAGTTTGAAAATGTCGCTTTTTCTTATGAAGGAACAGATCAAAAAGCTGTGAATAATCTCTCCGTACATATTCAAGACAAATCACTCACGGCAATTGTAGGGCCATCAGGGAGCGGAAAGACAACCTTGATAAAACTTATCATGAGATACGCCGACCCCCAAAAAGGCAGTGTAAAAATGGGTGGAGTTGATATACGAAGCATACCTCAAACAACACTGATGAGTTATATCTCTGTCGTATTTCAAGATGTCTATTTGTTTGATGACACTATTTTAAATAATATTCGAATGGGAAAACCAAATGCAAGTGATGATGAGGTATTACGTGCTTCTAAAGCAGCCTTTTGTCATGAGTTTGTTTCAAGACTTCCTTATGGGTATCAAACAAAAGTAGGAGAGATTGGAGGCAGTTTAAGTGGTGGAGAACGTCAACGTATCTCAATTGCACGTGCGATACTAAAAGATGCTCCTATTGTTATCCTTGATGAACCCACTTCGGCACTTGATACTCAAAGTGAAGTAGCCGTACAAAACGCTTTGGATGAACTCATTCAAAACAGAACCGTCATTGTAATAGCGCATCGACTCTCTACGATTGCTCATGCTGATAACATTGTAGTCATAGAAAATGGACAACTCAAAGAGAAAGGGACGCACCAACAGTTATTTGAAATAAAAGGGAAATATCATGCGATGTTCCAATCTCAACAAAGGGTCAAAGAGTGGAGTGTAAAAAGTGGTATTGAATGAAAAAAAAATTAACGATTAAGGAGTTTATTCTTTTAGTAAGTCTCTATACAAGTCAATATATTGGTTTTGCTTTTTTTGCAGAAGCATTTATCGGAATCTTACGACAAAATAATATGCCCTTAGAAAATTTGGGTTTGATTTATATGTTGGGACTGTTTTGGGTATTTCGGTTTTTATGGGCACCTTTTATAGATAAGAAAAAGTTTAAAATAGGGCACTATAAAGGTTGGATTATCATTTTTCAACTGCTCATGGCGTTTGTTCTTTTTCTCATAGCACAGTTTAGCCTTATAAATAATCTGCAAACCATTGTGTTATTAAGTGTGGCATTTGCATTTACAGCCGCTTCTCAAAGTATCGCTTTAGATGGATTTGTTTATAACAATATCTTTAAACGAGAGCGTTCGCTTGCAATGTCTATAAAAGTCGCAAGCAGTCTTTTAGGAATGATTTTAGGTGGTGGCGTGGGACTTGTGTTATATACATATTATGGATGGGAAATCACAATGACAATCATCTCTTTCATAATGATAGTTGCCCTTATTCAAATGATTTTTTATAAAGAAGTAAAGCCCAAAAAAGAGCAAAGTGCAACAGAGCTTGATTATAAGCAGTTTATTTCATTTTGGAAAGGGAAAAATAAAAAACAGTGGATGTTGCTTCTATTTTTATATCCTGCATCTATAAGTTCTGCCTATGGTCTTATGACTCCTATTTTAGTTGACCTTGGATGGAGCCTGGATAAGATTGGTTATGCGGTTCATATTGTCGGGTATAGCCTTGGAATGCTTGCTTCATTTAGTGCATCGTGGTTTATAAAAAAATATGGGAAAAGAAATGTGTTAATAGGAGCCTCTTTGGGGCAATGTATGAGTATATTGCTTTTATTGATTCTTTTTTATAATAATGAGACAGTAACAACCATTATTATTGTAGGAATAATATTCTCATTTTATACCCCTTCTATGGTCATAATGACAACTTTGATGATGGACAGGGCTTCTAAGAAAACACCTGCTGCACAGTTTGCAGCACAGCACAGTATCTATTCACTATCAGGAATTATTTTTGCAACATCAGCTGTTTCTTTTGCAGGTGTATTGGGGTATAGAAACATTGTTTTTATAGGTGCCATTGTTGGGCTTTTTGCCGCATTTGTTTCATATAAAATAGAGTTAGAAAAAGAGAAGGTAAAATAATGAAAGAGATAAAAATATTAATGGTGGTCAATGTCTTATGTATATCGGCAATGATGGCTTTTTTAGCTGTTGTTGGTCCTATTATAAGAGAGTTGCACCTACAAGAGTGGCATGCTGGATTAACCGTAGCAATTGCAGGGGTTTTATGGGTTGTATTGTCAAGATATTGGGGAAGAAAAAGTGATGTGATAGGCAGAAAACCTATTTTAGTAATAGCAGTAGCAGGAGTGGCCGTCTCCTATTTAGTCTTAGCAATTTTTATAGATAATGCTTTACTCTCTCCTCCTGCAGCGGTGGTTTCACTTTTTATATTGATTCTCACAAGAGGTGGAATAGGGGCATTTTATTCTGCTATTACTCCTGTATCAAATGCTTTGATTGCTGATCATGTTAAAAAAGAGAAACGCACCAGTTATATTGCAAAACTTGCTGCAAGCAGTGGAATAGGGATGGTTATAGGCCCCCCAATTGGAGGCTATCTTGCAAATTTTGGTTTAAGTGCTCCACTTTATACTTTTGCAATATTGCCATTATTGGCAACGGTTGCACTGTATATGATACTTCCTCATGAAAAACCCGTTACAACAGAAAAAACACCTGTTTTAAAAGTGTTTGATGAAAGATTACGGATACCCATGTTTGCTGCATTTATTACGATGTTTTCTATTGTAACGGCGCAGGTTTGTTTAGGATTTTATATCATCGATAAGTTTGAACTTGATTCGTTAAAAGCAGCAGAGATGACAGGGTATGTACTGGCTTGTGTGGGATTCTCTTTTATAGTTTCTCAAATAATAGTCTCTAAAAGTAGTATCAAAGCAACAAAACTTTTAAAGTATGGAGCATTTGTTGGGATGATTGGATATATTGTGGTGTTTATGATGGATTCTCAACTTATATTAACTTTTGGATTTTGTATCGGTGCCTTTGGTATGGGGATGCTTTTCCCTGCATATCAAACTTTAGCAGTCAACTTGGTAGATAAAAAAGAGCAAGGTGCATCTGCTGGTACAGTCAGTGCGGCACAAGGAGTAGGAATGATTATTGGACCATTGGTGAGTACAGTGGTGTATAAAATTGATCCAATTGCCCCTTTTATATTAGTAAGTATATTGTTTTTTATACTAGGAATATTTTCATTTAAATATGATGGGAAAGAGAGATGATTGAAGTTTTATTATTAGCAGTTGCTTTGAGCATGGATGCTTTTGCAGTATCTATTGGACTTGGAGTAAAACAAAAAAAAGATATCAAAGTTTTAGCTTTGAAAGCAGGACTGTTTTTTGGTATTTTTCAAGCAATTATGCCTCTTATTGGTTATTTGGGAGGAGTAGGTTTAAAACAATATATTGGCGGATATGATGTAATCATTGGATTTACCCTGCTTTTATTGATTGGTGCAAAAATGATTTACGAATCTTTTGGAGAAAATGTAGAAGATGAGATTTTGCTTATTTCCAATAAAGTACTGTTTACGCTCGCTATTGCAACCAGCATTGATGCAATGGCAGCAGGTTTTACGTTACATCTTTTTAGTTTAAATCCAATTGTAAGTGTTATCATTATAGGAATAGTAACGTTCTTTTTCAGCATATTGGGTGTCTATTTAGGAACGAAAGGGAGTGAAAAATTAGAGAGTAAGTCTGAAGTCATGGGTGGCGTCATTCTCATTATGATTGGATTTAAACTCTTATTGTTTACCTAAGATTGAAGGAGACACAACTTTTTACCACTCAAACTGAAAAGTTGTGTGTACGATTTTGTACTTCTCTTTAAGTTCATGATTGATTTTATGCAGGAGGTGCTCATAGTTTTCTAAAGAGTGTTCGTTGATTTTGACATGGGCAGTCATGTTGTACATGTCTTGTGTGATCTCCCAAATATGCACATCGTGCAATTCGATGACCTCTTCGTGTCGTTCAATAAAGGCTTTGACCTCTTCTAAATCTATAGGAGAACTCTCCATAAGTGTATTGATGGAGTGTCGTAATACATCAATGGCCCAACGTCCAATGACAAGTGCTACCATTACAGCTAAAATGACATCGATAAAATACCAAGAGGTGAAATGAATAACAATATACCCAATGATAATTGCAACCGATGAAAGCGCATCACTTAACATATGAATAAACGCCGAACGCAAGTTAATGTTTTGTTTGTCCCCTTGCATTAAAATCACACCCGTAATAATATTGACAACCAATCCAATGATAGCAACAATCATTGCTGTATTCACATCGATTTCTGAAGGGTTTAAGAAACGCTCCACTGCTTCATAAACAATCCAAACAATGGAAAGCACAATGGTAATTCCGTTGATAAATGCTGCTAATACTTCCGCACGGTAGTATCCAAAGGTTTTTTCTAAAGGGGCTTGTTTACTGGCAATGACAATCGCGATGAGTGAAATAATCAACGCAAATGAGTGTGTAAACATATGAATTGCATCGGAAACAAGTGCCAAAGAGTTGGATAAAAAGCCATAGAAAAACTCTAAAAACATGGTAATGAGCGTAATGCTCAAAGCCCATTTTAAAACCTTTTTGTCTGTTCCTCTGTGGTCGTGAGTGTGTCCATGTTCATGGTCGTGATGATGGTGGTGGTCATCTTCTTTTAAATAGGGTTGGTGGTCATTAAGACCAAATTTACAGTGTTGCATACTTACATACCTTTTATTTTCCAAATACTTTTATAATTTCTAATAAATTATCTATTTGTGCTTCTGCATCAGCAGAGTTGCTATTTTTAATTTTATCAATCATGTGTCCTTTTGCATAGTGCTCCACATATGAAGTAATCATACCACTGACGGCTCCTTTTATAGCGGTGAGTTGTCGTATGGTTTCATACGGGTCACTGTCTAAATGAAACTGTTCATCATTGAACTTACTTTTTAAAGAGTTCACTTGTCCTGCAATTCGATTGATACGATTTTGCAATTTTTTTCGCTCTACTTCACAACAATATGCCATATCTGTTCCTTATTATAGTATACCCCTATATAGTATATAAAGGTGACTTAAAAGACAATAAATTTTCAAGAATTGTTTGTACCAATTAAAATGGATTACAAGCAGTTAGTATGTTTAAAACAATGAGGTTATTTGAATCGATAACCTGTTCTGTGAATATTGATAATATAGTTTTGTCCCAGTTTTTTTCTTAAATCTCTTACAACACTTCTTAGGGCTGAAAGGCTCATAGAGTACTCTCCCCATACTTGGTACTCTATCTCTTCATAAGTAAATGTTTTATTTATATTGGAACACAACAGTTTTAATAAAGCAAACTCTTTTTTATTTAAATGAAAGGATTTGTTATATGCCGTTACGGAATTCTTTTCAAAATCAATGAAGATATGTTCATCCAGTTGAATTTGCGTTGAGGTGTGTTCCGTTTTTTTTAAAAAAGCATTAAAGCTGCCCAATAAATCCTCTTCTGTAACGGGTTTAATGATATATCGATCCACTCCTTTATGGATGGCATCAATTAATAAATCTGTGTCCGTATGAGCAGAAACAATAATCAAATAGGATTGACATAAACGTGCTTGCAGTTGTGTAATAAATTCAAATCCATCCATATAGGGCATTTTTAAATCAGTGATGATGATATCAGGCAGATGATTTTCATACTGTTCTAATCCCTCTAAGCCATTGGATGCAGTGTAGACATCTTTAAAAAAGAATTTTAACATGGAAGCAATATTATTGCGTATGATGTGTTCATCTTCAACCAATAAAATGGTTTTTGATTTTAAGGAAATCAATGGTTGCACAAGGAGTCTCCTTTTGGTACAGATATAATAAATACAGCACCTTTATCACTGTTTTTAACTTTGAGTGTACCTTTCATGTGTTTATGAATAATCTCTTTTGCAATGTATAGACCAATGCCTGTTCCATTGAGCTCTTTGGTGGTAAAATAGGGTTCAAAGATTCGATCAATGTATTCAAGTGAAATACCACCTGCATTATCATTGATTTCACAATGAACAGAGTGTTCATCTTTATAAATATGTATTTCAATACGTGGTTTTTGGATTTTTCTCTCCAGTAACACATCTTTTGCGTTAGAGATTATATTTAAAACGACTTGTGAAAACTCGTTGGCATAACCGTAAGCAATCATATCTTTAGAAGAGAACAGCTGTAAATTAATGTTGTGATGTTGTAAGGTGGCATTTAAAATCTTAATTGCATTACGACACTCTTTTTTAAGGTCAAAATAGCTTTTCTCTTTGTTGGGTTTAAAAAAGTTTCTAAAATCATCAATGGTTTGAGACATATATTTGAGTTGTTCATTGGCCTCTTGAATACGTTCTTCTAAAAATGTTGTATTCAATCCTTGATCCATTGCTGTCCACTTGATATTCATCATAATAGCACTGACTGCACTGATAGGTTGTCGCCATTGGTGTGCCACATTGCCTATCATCTCACCCAAAGCCGCAAGCTTGGATTGTTGAATCAATAACTTCTCTTTTTCTCGTTGTTTGCCCACCTCTTCTTGAACTTTATTATGTAAGGTTTTATTAAAATCATCCAACTCTTTGACTTTCAGTTCTAAGGTATGATTTAAGTTTGAAATCTCTTGTTCATCTTTTGCTTTTAAACGTTGATAAATGACAAAAGTGATGATGGTACCAATGGTGGCCAATATAAGAAAAATAATGGTCTGTTCTTTGTCTTTTTGCAATGTAGTGAGTTGTTCAAGCTCATCGGAGGTATCAAAATAGATGCTGATGGCTCCTCGTACATCGCCTATTTTATACCCTTGATGTGCATGACACTTTAAACAGTCAGGTTCTGTTTTTAAAGCTCCCATAAATTTAAAGACATCTTTTTCAATGGTCCAGTAGTATGGAACATCAGGGGTTTTATCAAATCTGTCGAGCATCTTTTTTTCATATTCATCGGGGGCATTGTTTTTATTGATGAGCTTATTACTGGTGATTTTTAATCGAAAACCAGCTCGTTTACTCGCAATCTCTGAGATTTGGCGTGTCATAAATGCAGGATTGACCCAAACCAGTCTCTCTCCTTTTTGCGATAAGATAAAATTTGGGTTTAAGTATGGATTGGGTTCTAACTCTTCAGATTTTATATATACGCCATCATATTGCGCATTCCAATGACGCATGTCTACAATGAGATTAAAAATTGTCACGGCTTTATTCTTTAAGTTTTCATACAACAAGTTCTCTTGTACTTTATAAGAATCTTTAATGGTTGTCCCAATTAAGATGAATAACAATAATAAAAAGAGGGTAAACATTGTGATGATTGATTTTTTGATATGAACTCCTATGATTCTATTATAAAATGTTCTGAACGCATCGTATTTTAAATTTTGTATAAAAAATATACAAACAAATTTGTTTTTCCTTACTTTTTCCTTACTCAATCCTTTACAATGAATTCATGAAAACACAGTTTCAATGCTGTGAAATAAAAAAGAAAAAGGAGCTTTTATGGCTTATATTGAACCCAATGAGTTTGCCACGAAAATGGTTGATGCTGGTGAACAAAAGGTATTTATGTCGACAAAAGACACATTAATCAGAGCTTATATGGCCGGTGCAATTTTAGCATTGGCTGCAGTTTTTGCAATCACCGTTGCAATGAAGTCAGGATCACCTATTTTAGGAGCGTGTCTGTTCCCTGTTGGTTTTATTATGTTGTATTTAATGAAATTTGACCTTTTAACAGGTGTGTTTACTCTTGTGCCTTTGGCATGGATTGATAAAAGACCGGGAGTCACCTTTGGACAAATCTTAAGAAATTGGGGATTGGTCGCATTGGGTAATTTTGGTGGTGCCTTTACTGTAGCAGTAATGATGGCATATGTCTTTACCTTTGGTTTTAATACCGATGGAGGTGCCATTGCTATAAAAGTTGCCAGTATCGGTGAAGCAAGAACACTGGGATATGCCTCATATGGAGTTGATGGATGGATTACCGTGTTTATTCGAGGGATGTTGTGTAACTGGATGGTCTCTATGGGAGTTGTTGGTGCAATGATTTCCACTTCTGTATCTGGGAAATGGCTTGCTATGTGGATGCCAATCATGCTCTTCTTTTTTATGGGGTTTGAACACTCAATTGTAAATATGTTTTTATTTCCTTTCTCGCTTATCATGGGTGGAGATTTTACCATCTCAGATTATATTTTATGGAATGAATTGCCTGTAGCACTTGGTAATATGGTTGGAGGTCTCTTTTTTGTTGGTTTGATGATTTATTATACTCATGTGAAAACAGGAGGAAAAAGAGTTTTGAAAAAAGCAGTTAAGAGTTCAGGTGCACAAAAAGTAGCATAAATAAAAAGAGAGTATTTCCATGCTCTCTTTTTATAGGGATAAAACATTATTTGAATGTTTTATTCATGTAAAAAACAGAGGTATTAAACAATCATGCAAAGCAGTTTACAAATTACATATGCAGCGTATTCCAACAAAGGGGTTAAAAATATCAATCAAGACTTTTGTGATATTTTTATTCCTAAAGAGCCTTTTCTTACGACCAAAGGAATTGCTCTTTGTATGGCAGATGGGATCAGCAGCAGCTCTGTCAGCCAAGAAGCCAGCCAAGTGAGTGTTCAATCTTTTTTGGAGGATTATTATTGCACCAGTGAAGCGTGGAGTGTGAAAAATTCTGTGATGAAAGTGATGCATGCAACCAATTCATGGTTGTATGCAAAAAACAGAGAGAACCAATACCATTATGAAAAAGACAGTGGATTTGTATGTACGTTCACTGGTTTGGTTTTAAAATCAACCACTGCACACCTTTTTCATGTTGGGGATATTCGTATTTATAGATTAAGAGGAAACAGTTTAGAGCAGTTAACCACAGACCATCGAACATGGATCAGCAAAGATAAAAGTTATTTGGCCAGAGCCATGGGGATTGATTCGGTTATTCACAGCGATTATGAAGCTTTTTCTTTGGAAAAAGGAGATGTTTTTTTACTTATGACCGATGGGGTCTATGAGTTTATAGAACTGAATGGTCTCATTGATATGTTACAAGCTTCTCAGGATGACTTCAATGACATTGCAAAAGAGATAATTCATAAAGCGATGCAAAATGGCAGTGATGATAACCTTACTTTGCAAATATTAAGAGTTGATAATTTGCCCAAGAAAGAGGCCAATGAGATTCAAAATGAGATTTATGAAAAACCCATACCTGAATTTTTAAATGAAGGAGACTTGTTTGATGGCTTTGAAGTTTTAAGTGTTTTACACACCAACAGTCGAAGTCATGTCTATTTGGTTAAAGAGATCCATTCTGCAGAGAAAATGGTGCTTAAAACACCTGCGCATACCAGAAGAGATGACATGGCATATTTAGAGAGTTTTCTGCTTGAAGATTGGATTGCCAAACGAATTGATAATAAACATGTTCTCAAAGCGTGTGAAATTGATCGACCTAAAAACTATCTTTATATTTTAACACACCATATAAAAGGGGAAACCTTGACTCAATGGATGCGAGATAACCCTAACCCTACATTGCAAGAAGTAAGAGGGATTGTGAGACAAATTGCCAAAGGTTTACAAGCATTTCATTCGCTAGAAATGGTGCATCAAGATTTGAGACCTGAAAATATTTTAATCAATAAAGATGGAGTGGTTACTCTCCTTGATTTTGGTTCAACCAAAGTAGAAGGGATCCTTGAAATTGACAGTTTTAATACGCAACATCATCTGCAAGGAACAGTTTTGTATTCAGCACCAGAGTACTTTTTAGAAGAGGAGGGAACGGCCAAATCGGACATCTTTTCATTGGCTGTTATCATTTATCAAATGTTGAGTGGTGATTTTCCTTATGGCACCAATGTAGCTAAATCAACAACCAAATCAGCACAAAACAGATTGAAATATCAACCTTTAATTTATAAAAACATCAAAGTACCGCAATGGTTTGAAGAGGCATTAAAAAAGGCCTTAAGTATTAATGTACACAATCGTTATGGTTTGCTCTCAGAGTTTATGCATGATTTGGAAAAACCCAATAAAAATTTGATTCATCATCGTAAGCCTGCAATCATGCAAAAAGACCCTGTGTTGTTTTGGCAAAGTCTGGCGATTTTATTGGGCTTAAGTCATCTGATTGTGTATTGGCTCAATCACGCTGCATAAAATTAAAAACATTGATAATCAAGATAAAAGGAAGAAGCATGAAAGAAAAACTAGTTGTTATTGGAAATGGAATGAGCGGTCTTCGAACCATTGAAGACCTTTTGGAGTTAGAGAGTACGAAGTATGATATCACAGTTTTTGGTGAAGAACCTCATGTAAACTATAACCGTATCATGCTCTCTTATATTTTATCAAAAGAGAAAAGCTTTGAAGATACGATTATTAACCATCCTAAATGGTATGAGCAAAATGGCATCACGCTTCACAAAGGCGATAAAATTGTTAATATCAATACCAATAATAAAACCGTTATCAGTGAAAGTGGAGAGGTGGTTTCGTATGACAAGCTTCTGATTGCTACGGGTTCGAAACCTTTTATTCCTAAAACGCAAGGAAGCAGTTTAAATAATGTGATTGCATTTAGAACCAAAGCAGACGTGGATGCTATTTTAAATACGATTGATGCAAGTAAAACAGCTGTGGTTGTGGGTGGTGGTCTCTTAGGACTTGAAGCGGCATACGGAGTTGCCATGCATAATATTAAAACCATTTTAGTGCACCGAAGTGGCTCAATCCTTTCTCAACAACTGGATTCTACAGGTGGTCGACTGCTTCAAAAGAATTTAGAGAAATATGGTATTGAGTTTAAGCTTGATACAACCATAGACTTAATTAATGGACACAGGGAAGTTGAAGAGGTTGTTTTCAGTGATGGTTCCAAAGTTGAATCCAATCTGGTGGTTTTTGCAACGGGGATTATTCCCAATACTTCTTTAGCACAAGAGGCCAATATTGCTTGCAATAAAGGTATTGTGGTGGATGATTTTTTACAAACAAGTTATGAAAATATTTATGCCATTGGAGAGTGTGTAGAGCACAATGGCAATACGTATGGTTTAGTGGCACCACTGTATGAACAAGCCAAAGTCTTAGCAAAGATTTTAGCGGGAAAAAAAACTGAAGGATACAGTGGTTCAACACTCTCAACACGACTTAAAATTTCAGGTGTGGATTTGTTCAGTGCAGGGGATTATTTGGGAGATGAAACCACTGAAGAGTTGATTTTATTGGATGAAAAAGTGGGTATTTATAAGAAGTTGGTCATCTATGAAAACAGAATCATCGGAATTGTTTTATATGGAGATACAGCAGATGCCTCATGGTACTTAAAACTTTTAAAAGAGCATACGAATATCTCTGATTTACGAACGAAGATTTTATTTGGAAAATCGGCATTGGGTGACAGTGGTCATGGTGGCAATGACGTTAATGCCATGAGTGATGATGAAGAGGTGTGCGGATGTAATGGAGTGTGTAAAGGCGACATTGTAAAGGCCATTAAAGATAAAGATTTAAAATCGCTCAATGAAGTTAAAGCGTGTACAAAAGCAGGCGCTTCATGTGGTTCTTGTTTAGGACTTGTTGAGCAGATTTTAGTGAATACTTTAGGAGATGAATACGACAGTCAACCTGAAGGTATTTGTGGTTGTACGACTCTAGGACATAAAGAGATTAAACAAAGCATCCTTGAAGGTGAGTTTGAAAATGTGTATGAAGTGTTTAAAAAACTCGATTGGAAAACGCAAGACGGGTGTGCAAAATGTCGACCAGCTGTGAACTACTATCTGCTTGTTAAATACAACGACGATAAATACACCAATGACAAACGAAGTGCCTTAATCAATGACCGAGTCTCTGCAAATATTCAAAAAGATGGTACGTATTCTGTGGTTCCAAGAATTTGGGGAGGTTTGACTTCTCCTAAAGAGTTACAAGACATTGCTCAAATTGCCGTCAAATATGATGTGCCTACAGTAAAATTCACAGGTGGTCAACGTCTTGATATGTTGGGCGTTAAAAAAGAGCAACTTGAACCCATGTGGAAGGATTTAAATGATTGTGGGTTTGTCTCAGGACAAGCCTATGCCAAAGGATTACGAACTGTTAAAACATGTGTAGGAAATCAATGGTGTCGATTTGGTACACAAGACTCGATGCAAATGGGAATTGATATAGAGAGACTCACTTGGGGAAGTTGGACACCTCACAAGTATAAAATTGCAGTATCTGGATGTCCAAGAAACTGTGCTGAAGCAACCATCAAAGATTTTGGAATCATTGGTGTGGATTCTGGTTGGGAGATACATGTTGCAGGAAATGGTGGTATCAAGGTGCGAGTAACCGATTTACTGTGTAAAGTAGAAACCGATGAAGAGCTCATAGAGTATGTTAAAGCCTTTATGCAGTTTTACAGAGAGGACGCGTATTATTTAGAGAGAACCGCACATTGGGTAGAGCGAGTAGGGTTACAATATGTTAAAGACACACTCTTTGATAAAGAAAAACTTGATTACTATGCACGACGATTTGAGGAGTCTCAAAAGAGTGCACAAGTAGACCCTTGGGCAAAATCAATTGATGAAGGTTTCACCAAAGAGTTTGATGCCATTGTGATTGATACAAAAGATCTACCAAATTATGAAAGTAAGGAGAACTGAGATGGGAACTTGGATTAAAATAATAGAAGTTGAAAACATTCCTTCAATGGGTGCGCGAAAAGTTGTGATTGCAAATGAAGAGATTGCACTCTTTAAAACACGAGATGAATTGATCTTTGCTGTGAAAAATGAGTGTCCACATAAAAAGGGACAACTCAGCGAAGGGTTGGTGCATGAACATATCATTACGTGTCCTTTACATAATTTGGATATCAATTTAGAAAATGGTGTTGCTTTAGAGGAGGGTGCGGGGTGTGTTAAGCCTTATGAAACAAAAATTGAAGAGGGAATGGTCTATATCCAGTTTTAAAGAAGAGCTTCTTTTTTTAAGAAGCTTATTCTTTAACTGCAAGCACTTCAGGTTCAGGTTTTCCGATATGATATCCTTGTAAATAATCCACACCTAAATCCAATAAAATCGATTCAATTTGTGCTGAGTGTACTTTTTCTGCAATGGTTTGAAGGTGTAATTCTTTGGCAAATGCAATGATGGTTTTAACCACTCGAAGTGAATCGTGTGAGACATCAATTTTTTCAATGAGTGAACTGTCAATTTTCAGATAATCGATGTTCATATTGATTAAATATGAGAAATTAGAGTAACCACTGCCAAAGTCATCAATAGCAATACGCACCTTGTATTTTTTCGCACGTGTAATAAAGTTGTTTAACACAATAAAGTCATTAATCTCTTCAGTTTCAAGCAGTTCAATGATCAAACGATCACCCAGTTCATATTGTTCGAGTAAACTGAAAAGTTTTCCTGTGGTTTGAGGGTTTTGTATATCATCAATTGAGTAGTTAATAGAAAACTCCAACTCTTTTCTTGTACTGAAATACTCGAAGGTCTTTTCTATCATGATTTGAGTGATGTTGGGATAAAGTTTCGCTTTTTTAGCCACTTCTAAAAACTCAAAAGGAACATGATAGTGCCCATCTTTTAAAACTCTTGCCAAACACTCATATTTTTTAATGTTTTCACTGCCTACAGCTTTAATGGGTTGAAAGACGGGCACAATGTTGTTTTGTTCAATCGCATCTTTGAGGTATTGTGTCCATTTGATGTGTTGTTCATATTCCTCTTGAAGCAAGATAGACTCTTTAAACAGACGCAAACTTTTTTTATGTTTTTTCGCATTTTTAAGAGCAATGGTGGCTTTCTCAATTCTTCGTTTTTCGGCAATAAATACAATTCCCATTGTCACTTGAATATAGATATTGATGTTTTTGTATTTAAACTCATGCTGTGAAATTTTAGTAATGAGGTCATTACACTCTTCAACGGTGGTATTATTTGTAAACAATAAGGCAAATTCATCCCCATAGAGTCGGTAAAGTTGAACTCCATCCAGTTGCTGTTTTTTTAAGAACTTTGCCAAATCTTTGATGATGAAATCGCCCACTTTAATACCGTAGAAGTTATTAAACTCTCTGAAGCTGTCAATACTCATAATGGCCAAAGGTGCTTTGGGATATTGAGGTAAGTCTTGTTGCAGTTTATTCATGTTGCCCAATGAGGTCAAGGAGTCATGATAGAGGTTCTCTAAAAGTTTCTCATAATAGTATTTAATGGTTGAAAGCAGTTTATTAAAAGAGGTCTGCAAGGTTTGAATCTCTTCGATATTGGTTTGTACATTGGCTTTTTTCTCTAAATTCTTCTCTTTGGTTAGCTCTTTGATGGTTTGGGTAAATCCCACAATAGGGCTGATGATTTTTTTATTGACCACCAAATAGAAAATATAAAAAAAGATTAAAATAAAAAGAATAAAAAAAGCAATGAACCAATAGGTCAGTTCATTGAGTGAAATTTTAATTTCACTTGGTGGATACGTAATATCTAACACCCCATTGATATCACCAACTTTGGTATTATAATGACAGGTGATACACTCTTGGTTCACGTGAATGGGATAGATGTATCGAATGGAGCCATCTTTTTCTACAATAAATTGTTCTTCACCTTGCATCGCTTTTTGGATGGCTTTATCATTTTTTACAACAATTGAATCCGCTTCATTCTTCCCTAAAATTTCTTCAACCAATGCACTTCTGTAGGAGTGAACGGTCAAGCCTTCTCGAATATGTTCCAAACGACTTAAAATGGATTTTAAATCCTCTTTAGCCCAGCCTTCTTGCATCTTGGTATTCATGATTTCAAAAATAAGTTCACTCGTTTTTTTAGCATCGTCTTGTGCCAATCGAGTCAATGCTGTTTGTTTGATATAAATACTTGAAACAAGGATAAGAATAATACTAACAGCTAAAAGCAGTGAGATGATACGAAATATCAGTTTTTGGTTTGAAATGAGATTTTTACTCAACGCGGACCCTTCTTCTTTTGTAGTGTTATATTAACATTATTTTTATAAAAGAGAATTGTGAGGTAAAGCCATAAAAGATTATTTTTTTGTAATGTTATTTTGTATAGCCTTTTGCTATAATACACTTCAAAGGAAGATGCTTGAAAGAATTAACACACTATTTTAATCAAAAAAACATACTTTTTAAAACCCTTGAAAAAGTTGAACCCAAAGCATTGGGCAGTCGAAAAAAAATTGATATTTATGCTGCCACAGGCATAGATAAAAACTATTATGCCATCTTTATTGTGGAAGCAAAGAGTCGATTTTTGAAAAAAAATGCGCAAGAGTTAATTGAGTTATGCGAGAAATTAGCCCATTTACAAGGGCATAATTTTAAACAAAAAATATTATTGATTGGCTCACCACTTTGTTCAAAGGCTAAAGTCTTTTTAGAGCAAAATCAGTGGCAAGTGGACGAGAAATATTAAAAGCAACCAGAAAACTAAAAATATTTAGTTTTCTAGCAAATACTTTAGAATGTCATTTTCAATTCAAACCAAATATTTCTACCTGGTTCATATATTCTTTCTTGAGCCATAAAAGTTGTGGCACTTGAAACATTTGAATTACTTAAGTGTTCCATATATGCTTTGTCAAATAAATTATCAACTCCCAAAGAGAGTGAAACATTTTTATTATATTTATAGCCACCATTGATAGAGAAAATTGAAGCACCGGGTGTTTCACCTTTATCAACACCGTTCATAACAATGCTCCCCGCTCCAACATCATATCTGTCTTGTTTTGAGATAAATCTTGCGAGAATTCCAGCTGAATATTTTCCATCATCATACATAACAGAGAGTTTACCTTCAAGTGGTGGTTGTTGTGCTAAAGGTTTATCATCTGTGTCATTTTTCCCCACCACATGGGTTAATGATCCTACGATTTTATAGTCATTTGATATTTTATAACTTGCACTTAATTCACCACCATAAATGGTTGCATCAATATTATATACACTTGTATATGTTGTGGTGCCCATGCCATAAGGAACCGTCATTTGATTTCCATTTTCATCAAACCATCGGTTTAAAATATAGTCATTGACTTTACTATAAAACATAGAAATGGATGTTGTGAAATCACCCGTTGCCCAACTGGCTCCAATATCAATTTGATTTGTTTTTTCTGGTTCAGGCGTATCTTGTGAAGTGATGGCGTTTGGATCTGTTTTGTTTGCATTGGTGATGCCTTCAAGGTTATATTTTGTTCTTTCCCAATAATCAGCAAATCGTTCTGCATGTCCAAATCCAATATAGGTATTCAATCCATACTCTGGAATATCTTTTTCATATCTTATAAATCCACTTGTTAAAGTATCTTTTTCTGTTTGATTATAATTGGGATTATTATAAATCAGCATTCCCAATTTTGTTCTTTTATCTGTTACTTCATGTTTGTCCAGTCTGATTCCAGCAATGATTCTATTATCTTCATTGATATCAATGGTGGACTCATTAAAAAAGCCCATTTGTGAAAAGTCAAAATCAGTTTGTCTTGATGCAGAAAACATGGCACTGTCTGCTAAAGAAGCAGATGTTTTCATCATAGCACTTCTTGCTCTGTGTTCATCTTTTTTAAAATCAACACCTGATATATTGGTTAATAAAAGAGAAGGGATGGCAGTCGTAACTTTGAGATTTCCTCCAACAGTGATTCTATCGGGATTCATAGCGGTATATGCTTTTTTCCCTGTCATCGCACTGATAGAAGGGTCTCTTAATGTATAATTGTCCATGATATGGTCAACATAGTTTCTATAAACTTGCATTTCAACTTTTTCTACATTGTTTGTTAAATTATATTTTATGAATTTGAGTGCAACATTCTCTCTGAGTAACTTCGATGCATCCATCGTTCTATCCGCATATTTGGCTTCACCGTCACCTTTTGAACCTGAGATTTCAAATGTAGTATCATCTGAAGGGGTATATCCTAAAGTAAGGCTTGTATTCCATCTTGTGTATTCTGAATCTACAACATCCCCGTTACCATCTTTATAATCATTTGAATGTGAACGTGTTCCTATTAATTGAACATATCCTAACGGTTCTCCGCCACTAAAATCAATAAATTGATCACTTCTCCCAAAACTTCCTTGTTTAAAAGAAGAGTATATATCATAATCGGGAGTCGGATAATATTTGGGATTTTTTTTAAATTCAACTACCCCAGCAGAAAACCCAGAACCTACCAATACCGTTTGAGGACCTTTGGTAATAACGACACTGTCATAAGTCTCAGGGAAAATATATGCTGTAGGTGGATCCATTCTCCCTCCACATCCCCCATATATCTCTTGACCGTCAGAAAATATTCCAAGTTTAGAACCAGACATTCCTCTTAATATTGGATCACCATCTGTTCCACCTTTTCTTTTAACAGAAAAACCGGGTATATTTTTCAAAAAATCCGCCCCATCACTCGCAGGAATAGGTTGAATCGGGTTTTTAGGATCCGCTATTACTTTTAATGGATTTTCAGATTCCACAATAGAGACAACTTGTATTTTTTCTAAAACAGTCGTCTCTTTACTTTCAGCAGTTTTCTCTTGGGCTAAGAGTAAACTTGCACATAAAGATAAACATAAAATAATCCTCTTCTTCTTCACAAATACTTCCTTCTTTAAAAATTTAAGTGATATTAGAAAAGAGCTGTTAATTTTCTGTTAATTTATTTAAAAAATACAATGAACCATACAAGGCAAACATTAAAACAAATCAGTTATAATTAACAGCAAAAGAGATATTGAACTATCTCCAAACTATTCTAAAGAAGCAGTCAATAATGATTTTATGTGATATTGGAAACAGCACATTCCATTTTTATATCAATGAAAAAGAGCGAAAGTTTTTTTTACACGAAGAGCTTCCCAGCTTAAATGAAACCATCTGTTTTATCAGTGTGAACGATAAAGCTACCGCAAAACTTTTAAGCCGTTATCCCAATGCCATAAATTTAGAGCATTATGTAAAGTTTGAAACGCAATATGTGGGCATGGGCATTGACAGAAAAGTGGCTTGTTTAGGCTTACGTGATGGTGTGATTGTAGATGCAGGCAGTGCCATTACGGTTGATGTGATGAAAGAGGGAACACATCAAGGGGGATTTATCTTGCCTGGTATTCGAAAACTGAAAGAGACCTACGCCCAAATCTCCCCCAAACTTGATTTTGATTTGGCTCTAAAGCAAAACTTCGATAAAATACCACAAAATACAAAAGACGCTATTTCTTACTCAATTTTAAAAGCGATCGTGTTACCTATACAAGAAATCGCTCACAATCAAACTGTCGTGTTAACGGGTGGAGATGCTTCACTTTTACATGAATACATACAAAACAGTACGTGCAAAAATGAGTTAATATTTGAGAACATGAAAGGGATTATAGATGCTAACAGTTGCATTGCCTAAAGGAAGAATTGCTGAACAAACGTTAGAGAAGTTTGAGAAAGCATTTGGTGAAAAGTTTATCTTTGAAGACAGAAAACTGATTTTAAAAAAAGCAGGATTTACTTTTTTAAATGTACGAAACCAAGACGTGCCAACATATGTGATGTATGGTGCAGCAGATTTAGGTGTGGTTGGGCTTGATGTTTTAGAAGAGAAAGAGTACGACTTGATTAAACTTTTAGATTTACAATTGGGACAATGTAAAGTGGCCATAGGTCTAAAAGCGGGAGAAGAGCTGGATTGGACTAAGAGTCAAATCAAAGTCGCAACCAAACATGAGAAGATTGCAAAAAAATATTTTGAACAAAAAGCGATGGCCGTGGAAGTGATTAAACTCTATGGTTCAATTGAACTTGCACCATTGGTGGGGTTAAGTGATTGTATCGTGGATATTGTTGAAACAGGTACCACCATGAAACAAAATGGACTGGAAGTGGGACCAACCATTATGGAGAGTTCGGTGTATCTTATTTCTAATAAAAACTCTTTTTATTCTAAAAAAGATACCATTTTAGACCTAAGAGAAAAAATAGAAGCCACACTCTAATGGGTCTGAATCTCTACGCCAAAGTTGAATCGTACTTAGACTTTGAAGAGGAAGTACGACAGCTTCATAAAGCCTTCTTAGGGCTTTTGTATGAACGACAACCTCAAAGTGTGATTGACATTGGTTGTGGTCAAGGGGCATTTTTACAACACCTACAAACAAACGGTGTAAAAGCCTTTGGGATTGACTTAAGCAGTGAACAAATCAAAGTTTGTCAAGCCAAAGGACTAGCTGCACAGTGCCTTTCTTTGGAAGAAGTTTCTCAAACTTTTGATTGTGCCACAGCTATTTTCGATGTGATCAATTATATCCCGAAACAACATCTCAAAATATTTTTTGAACAAAGCTATCTTGTTTTGAATCAAGGCGGAACATTCGTTTTTGATGTAAACTCTCTTTTTGGATTTCAAGAAGTCGCTCAAGGCAGTTTGAACATCAATTTGGATGATAAATTTATTGCCATTGATGCCCTTTTTGAACAGAACATATTACGAACAGATATTACGCTTTTCTCTTTGCAAAAAAGTGGACTTTATTCAAAAGAGCAAGATTTTATAGAACAGTATTATCACACCACTAAAGAGCTTAAAACACTGCTTGAAAGTGTCGGTTTTGCAGTGGAGTCGGTTGTCAATTTTAACTTGCATGGCTATGAGGAGAGTGATAAATTAATATTTGTTTGTAAAAAATCCTAAAAGGAGTTTTTATGAACTACCCCTCATTTTATGATGAGATACCCACCATCACCCTTCAAGATGCTTTATCAGAGTTTTTAGGTGCCTTTGAAGAGGGCATCATCGAGTTTTCTTATTTAGATATTGTTAAAAGTGCAGGGCACTCTTGTCCGACTGTATTGGGTGCTTATTTGATGACACAACAAGCACTTAAAAGACTCTATAATAATGAAATCCCTAAACGAGGTGAAATTAAAGTTGCTTTTAAAGAGGATGCTAATGAAGGTGTTGCAGGCGTTATAGCCAATGTTATTCAACACATCACTGGTGCTACGCAACTCAACGGTTTTAAAGGTATTGCGGGTCATTATGACCGACGACATTTGATGTCATTTAATGCCAATATCTCTTCAATGGCTCGATTTACAAGACGTGATACCAATAAAAGTGTGGAGGTAATGTACGTGCCCTCTAAAGTATTGCCTCACGAAAGCATGTCTGAATTAATGCAAAAATGCATTGCACATCAAGCCACCAAAGTTGAAGAAAAAAGATTTGGTGAACTGTGGCAAAAAAGAGTAGAAATGATTTCTCAAAGAGTGGATGAGGTCATTGAAGTTTTTGAATCGTAGCATTTAACGATACGGTGTGTACTTCTTATACACCGTTTTTTTAATAAGTAAAAAAAAATTGACTAATTTGTCTCTTTTTTTTATACAAAGAATTTTTTAAACGCTTTGGTCATAGTAAAAGTGGATATATCTCTTATTTTTAAGTTATTACAATAACTTATAATCGGGCTAAATTATGTAAAAAAAATTTCAAAAATAACTTTTTAAATGATAAAGAATGTGACATTAATCCGTTAAAATTTCCCCTTTGTATGAGGAGAGAGAATGAAGTCACTAAAGACGAAAATGTTATTGTTAACCGTTATTCCACTTTTTTGTGGGATAGGTATTATGTCTATTCTAAGTTATGTAAAAACCAGTTCAATGTTGAGTAATACACTTGTTGAATTTGAAAATGCAATCATTCAAGAAAAACAGTCTTTGATTCGAAATGAGTTGATTGTTGCTCAATCTCTTATAGAAACCACCCTTAAAAACAATACCAATAAAGAGGCTGCAAAAGCAGAAGTGATTCGATTGTTAAGTGGTCTGCGATATTTAAAAGATAAAAGTGGATACTTTTTTGCATATGAAGAGAAATCAGATGGTTTTTATTTTGGTTTTCATGGAACCAAACCTCAGTTAAATGATCAAAAAACGGACATCAACCAACCCGATATCAAAGGGTATGCATTTCGACAAGATTTGATTAAAAATGCGCAAGAAGAGAAGTATGTAAAATACTACTATAAGCGACCAAATAGTGATTTAATTATTCCTAAAATTGCATCGTCTGTTTATATTCCCGAATTAAACTGGGTATTGGTTACGGGTATTTATGTGGACAACATTGAAAAACAGATGAATTTGATTAAGGATGAAATTAACAGCCAAATCAATGAGTCTTTACTCATTGCATTTATCTCAACAGCAGTGTTGATTATTGTGACCACACTGATGGTGCTTCCATTGGTTAAACGCGTTATCATTGACCCTATTTTTGAATTCCAAACAGGCTTAAAAGGCTTCTTTAAATATCTTAATAAAACATCCGACAGTGTGAAACCCATTCAGTTATCAACTCAAGATGAGTTAGGTCGAATGGCCGCAGCAGTGAATGAAAATATTGTATTGGTTCAAAAAAATTTAGATGAAGATGCCAAATTGATTAACACCACTATTGACGTACTGGGTAAATTTCAAGAAGGAGATTTATCACAACGATTGAATGTGCAAGTAAGTAACCCCTCACTTGTTAAACTGCAATCCGTGTTAAACAATATGGCACAAAACCTTGAAGAGAATATTGACAATGTATTGGTGGTTTTAGAAAAATATACGAAATATGATTATCGACCTAAAGTCAATATCGTTGGTCTTCAAAAGCATCTTTTAAAATTGGCGCAAAGCGTGAACAATTTGGGCGAGTCAACGACTCAAATGCTCATCCACGATAAAAAGAATGGATTGGCTTTAGAAAAAAGTTCCGCATCCTTGTTAAGCAACGTGGATAATCTCAATGAAAGTGCCAATGAGGCGGCATCAAGTTTAGAAGAAACAGCAGCAGCACTGGAGCAAATGACAGCCAATATCAGAAGCAATACACAAAATATTGCAGAAATGGCAAACTTAGCAAATGAAGTCACAAGCTCTGCAAACAGTGGTGCACGACTGGCAAATGAAACCACAACGGCAATGGAAAACATAGATGAACAAGTTATAGCAATTAATGAAGCCATTACAGTGATTGACCAAATCGCATTTCAAACCAATATCCTATCTCTGAATGCAGCCGTTGAAGCAGCCACTGCAGGTGAAGCAGGTAAAGGCTTTGCTGTGGTTGCACAAGAGGTGAGAAACTTGGCTTCACGAAGTGCAGAAGCCGCTAAAGAGATAAAAAACATGGTTGAAAATGCAACCAATAAAGCCAATCAAGGTAAAAATATAGCTGAAGAGATGATTGATGGATATAAACACTTGAATGAACGTATCTCTCACACCATTGAGTTGATTAAAGATGTGGAGAATTCAAGTAAAGAGCAGTTATCAGGAATTGAACAAATCAATTCAGCAGTTTCACAACTTGATCTTCAAACGCAAGAGAATGCAGCCATTGCATCAGGAACCAAAGAGATTGCAATGTCAACCGATGAGATGGCAAAACTGATTGTTTATCATGCCAACAAAAAAGAGTTTGATGGCAAAGATGAGATAAAATCTGAAGAGGAGTAAGGCTTAATAATTTAAGCCGACTACTTCTCGGATTTGCTCCATTTTTGCTTGCGCAATTTTACGTGCTTTGTTTGCACCGTGAGCTAAAATCTCTCGTACTTCATCTTTGTGATTTAAGTAGTACTCTCTTTTTTCACTATAAGGACTGAAGTGATCATTGATTTTATCTAACAGTGCGAGTTTAAAGTGACCATACCCTTCGCCCGGTGTGGCATATCTTTTTTGCATTTGGGTTAATTCATCTTGATTCATAAAGAGTTCACACAGTTTATAGACATTACACGAGATATAATCTTTGGCTTCTTCAAGTGGCGTAGAGTCTGTTACAATCCCCATGACCTGCTTTTTCACTTTTTTAGCTGTTCCAAACATATCAATGGTGTTTCCATAGGATTTGGACATTTTTGCGCCATCGGTACCAGGTACGGTTTGCAACACTTCATCCACTTTGGCTTCTGGCATGGTAAAAATTTCACCATAGACATTGTTAAAGCTGGTGGCAATGTCTCGTGTCATCTCGACGTGCTGGATTTGATCTTTCCCAACAGGCACAATATTTGAATCATAGAGTAAAATGTCTGCAGCCATCAATACAGGGTATGAAAACAAGCCATGATTGGCTTGAATGCCTTTAGCTGTTTTATCTTTGTATGAGTGGGCTCGTTCAAGAAGTCCCATAGAGGTGTGATTTGAGAGGATCCAATAAAGCTCTAATACCTCTTTGACATCGTGTTGTACCCAAAATGTTGATTTCTCTGGGTCCATTCCCAATGCTAAAAAGTTAATAGCCGCTTCCATGATGTTGTTTTCTAATGCTTCTTTATCTTTCAATGAAGTCATGGCGTGATATGAAGCAATAAATGCAAACAACTCTCCGTCATCTTGTGATTCAATCATTTTTTTAATCATTCCAAAATAATTACCAATGTGAATCGTTCCAGATGGTTGAATACCTGATAAAATTCTCAAAATACATTCCTCAAAATTTTTTGAGTATTATATCGAAATTAGTTAAAGATAAGCAAAGCCTTAGTTTGGGCTTTAAAGACGTGCTTTTATCTTATTGGTGATCATCTCTAAGTGAAGCAGTAAGTTGTAGTACTCTCCCATAAAGGCTAAGGGAACTTTGGTTTGTTTACTGATCTCTTCTTGTAGGTTTTGAAGTGTAATCAGCTTTTCGTGCAATTGTTCTTGGTTGTAGCTTGGAAGTGCTTTATCAATATCGTTTAAATCATCATACCATTTATAGATTTTGGAACGCATGGTCCATGTATAAAGAGGCATGATGCCTTTAAACAGTGGAAACATCAATGTTAAAAGAGGAATGAGTAGGATTTTTAGACGGTCAATATTCGAAGCAATCCAATAAGGGAAAATACTCTCCAACCAACTGTCTCCATTTTTCATATATTTTTCAGCCTCTTTATTGATAGGTGCTTGCATGTTTAAAAGGTTCGGAAACTCTCCCTCTTGCGCAAAGAGTGTTTTCTCTTGGTGGGTCTGTTTGACTTTTTTTAAAAACAGACGCACCAACTCTTCGGGCATCTCTTTTCGAACGATAAGATTGGCTGTGGTCGCAAGCAGACTGGTGTCATCAGATGGCAGATTTTTGTATAAATCCATCGTTCCTTCATAAAGCGTCAAAGGGGTTAAAAAGGTATATTTTCGACTGTACGCTCGCGCTCTTTTGATGCTTAAGACATTGATGTTTGGGTCTTCAAGTAAGGATTGTACCAGTGCAGATTTTGGGGAAATGACCACCAACATTGCATCAATTTTGCCTTCAAGCAGTTGTTGTTTGGCTAAAGTGGAATTGAGTTCAAGTAAGCTTGAATTTTCATTGTTAATTCCATTATCGTTTAAAATAGTCAAGGCCAAATCGCGTGTCCCACTGCCAAGTCCACCCACGGCTATTTTTTTGGAGATGAGTTGAATGACATACTCAATCTCAAAGCCTTCATTTTTATAAAATATCCACAGAGGTTCATAATAGATGCTTGCAAGGGATTCTACGCTGTTTAGTTGGGCAGGTTTTAAAACACCATTTTGTATAAAACCAATATCGGCTTTGCCTTGTTGTATGAGTTGTATGTTGTCAATGGAACCTTTGGTTTCAAGCAGTGTGACCTTCACTTTTTCTTTTTCTAAGAGTTTTTTGTATGCTAAAGCGGTTTGGTAATAAGTGCCATCTTTACTGCCTGCAGCAATGGTGATCTCTTTTTTGGGTGCGGGTTCGATAAATTGTGAAGTGATATAAAAAGCCAAAAATATGACGGTGATAATGGGCAAGTATATTTTAAAAAATGATTTCATAGTGGTTCCCCTATGTGAATAGTTTACTTTATTCTATTTTCAATTAGAAAAGAATAAAAAAGGCACATTTAGGCTTATCTTTGATATAATTGCGAAAAAATTAAGCGAGATTGTATGCCTTTTGTAAAGATTGAAAAAGAGTGTAAATGCTTCCAAGAGTCAGACTTAAAAGCGATCGAAGAGTTTGAAACTATTGATGAAGCATTGGAAAAAGCCAATGAAAAATGCAACTTTATGAATGAGAATTTTTGTACAAAACACCATTTTCGTAGCGTTTATGAAGATGGAAATATGATAATAAAAGTGGAAATGAATGGTTGATATAAAATTACTACAAAGAGATTACGACACAGTTGCTGCAAAGCTAACACGTAAAGGAGTGGATGCTGCTTTATTGGAGTCACTGAAATCTTTAGCGCAAGAAGCTAAAGCCAAACGACAAACAATGGAAGAGGTCACTGCACAGCAAAATCAACTCTCTAAAGAGTTTGGTCGATACAAAAAAGAGGGCTTAGATATTGCCCCACTGCAAGCCAATATCAATGAGCTTAAAAACCAAAAGCAAGCCTTAGAAGAGGAAGTGCGAGTTTTAGAAGAGAAGCTTGAAGCCATTGCTCTTGGTGTGCCAAACTTACCTGATGATAATGTACCTGATGGAAAAGATGAAGAAGAGAACGTGGTGCTTGAAGTTGTGGGTGAAAAACCAAACTTTGCTTTTGAACCCAAAGAGCACTGGGATTTAGGTGAAGCCAATGGGTCACTTGACTTTGTTCGAGGGGTAAAGCTCTCTAAATCACGATTTGTTGCCATGAGTGGACAAGCGGCACGTTTAGAGCGCGCATTGATTAATTATATGTTGGATTTTAACCGTGAGAGAGGGTTCAATGAGTGGTATGTGCCATTTATGGCAAACGCAAACACACTTCAAGGGACAGGGCAATTGCCTAAATTTGAAGAGGACTTGTTTAAAATAGAAGGTGAAGATTTATACCTGATTCCAACAGCAGAAGTGCAGTTAACCAACCTTTACAACGATGAGATTATTCCAAGTGAAGAGTTACCACTGCTTCTTACTTCATACACCCCATGCTTTAGAAAAGAGGCAGGAAGTGCTGGACGAGACACACGAGGATTAATCAGACAACACCAGTTTGATAAAGTTGAGATGGTGGCCATCACGTCTCAAGAGCAAAGTGAAGCCGTGTTTGAAAAGATGGTTTCTTGTGCCAGTGATTTATTGACTTCTTTAGGTCTTTGCCATCAAAAAGTGCAACTGTGTACAGGAGATTTGGGTTTCAGTGCCGCAGTAACGATTGACTTAGAAGTGTGGCTTCCAGGTCAAAATAAATTCAGAGAGATCTCTTCAATTTCAAATACACGAGACTTCCAAGCACGACGAGCAAAAATCAGATACAAAGAGGGGAAGAAAAACATCTTAGCACATACGTTAAACGGTTCAAGTTTAGCAGTAGGGCGAACGTTGGTTGCCATTATGGAGAACTACCAACAAGAAGATGGAAGCATTGCCATTCCAGATGTACTTAAAAAGTATCTTTAATCAAATCAAGTAGGGCAACCTACTTGACATACAAACTTCTATCAAATAACTCGTTGCCAATATAGACTTCCAAATAACCACTTCGTACAGTAAGGTGTTTAAAAATCATCTCATAACCAATGTGTAAACCATTTTTGACAATGGGTCGTTTACGAACCAATATCCCTAAGGATGAACCTATTTGTGCATGAGGTTGCATATGAAAAAAATCCCCAAACGCATAGATTTTAGTGTAAGTAAGACCATTGTAGTCTTTTTTTGTTTTACGAACTCCTTGAATATTCTCTTCATTCATATTGGCATCATAAACAGCAACAGCATAAGCATTGATTGCTTTGCTGGAGTACGCATACAGTGTGTACATAAAGAGGCTGACAATGAAAAAAGTCCGTAATATCATTCGTAAATCACTTTTCGTTTGAGTTCTCCCGGAGCTTCTTTCATGGCATCGTATTTTGTTTGAGCTTCAAGCTTTTGTTCATACGTCATAGGGGTGCGTATGGATTTGTACTCTGTAAGGATGTGGTCTTTAAATATCCCAGATACTTCGGCATGTACCCAATAAAAACCTCCATCTTTACGCATATTTTTAATGAATCCCGTCCATTTTTTATACTCTTTGATGGTTTGCCACATCTCTTTAAAAACCGCTTTGGGCATATCAGGATGTCGTACAATGTTATGAGGCTTTCCTATAAGTTCATCCACACTGTAGCCACTGATATCAGCGAAAGCTTCATTGGCATAGGTGATTTCACCTTTTAAATTGGTACGAGAAACAATTAATTCACTTTCAGGTACGCTGGTTTCAATTAAGAATTCACTGTTATTGTATTGCATTATTTTACCTCGTCAAACTGTTTTGCAAATCCTTCTAAATCTTTCTTTTTCAGATCTCCATTATATACTATTTTTGATGGATCTGTGGTGTCATCATTTAAAATTTTAGGTACAGCGTGTGCATTGTTTAAGACTTCCATATGCTCTTCCAACTCATCTTCACTGTACGCCATTTGCATATCTGCTGCAACGACGTGAGGGATGGCTTCAATGACTCGAAGCTTTTCCAACTCCTCTTTGACTCCATTGCCTTCAATGGTGATAATAATACGCCCTTTTTCATCGTGCATGTGATAATCACACACTTCACATGTTTTAATGTTCTCGACAACTTCTTCTAAATACTGTGGTGTTGTTTGCACAACGATACTTGAAATATTCATGGTAACCTCCAAAAGTTAATTTTTTTACTCTCACTGGCCACAAAGAGTTCTTTATGTTGTGTAAAAAGAATCTTTGTGATGACCGCTTTGTTTTGAATTAAACGGTACTTTTTATTTTGTGTGGATGTATCTATTATCACCACATCATTGTTTTCATTATAGGCAATGGCAGCTAAAGAGGCATTTTCATTTAAAGCACAACTGTAAATTAAAAAATCAAAATCAAACTCGTGTGTTTGGTTATTGATGTAAAGCACACTCTTTCTGTCTTGTCCCGCAGTCAGAAGCGTTTTATGTTTAAAATCGAGTTGAAAAATTTTATCTAAATTAAACGCTTTGTACTTTTTAATCTCTTTTAATGTTCGTGTCTCTAAAGCACGCACAACACCACTTTCATCAGTGGTGATAATCATCTGTTTATCTTCACTGAGTGTGAAGTCTGAAAAAGAGGAAGGGCTGACTTGCTCTATTTTAATCACACTGTTTTTATTTAAATCATACAACACCAACTCATTGCTTAAAAGTGCCAATAGGGCATGTTGTTCATCAATAAAACGTGCCTCTTTAATAAAAAAGTGTTGTGCAATATCTATTTTTTTCTCTAATGTTCCTTGGGTATACAACCACAAGTTGCGATACCCTTTCTCTCCTTGAGAGACAATTAAAAGCGTGTTGTTTAAAACGTCAACGCTGTACACTTTTGCACTCACTTCATCCCCCATAAAATCTTTTATGGCAGGTATTTGTATGGTGAGTGATTTCTTTTGTGTTTGCACATTAAACACATCCACAGTTCCATTACTCGTAGCAGTGTATAAATAAGGGACATGGTAGCTCATATCTTGCACATCACCACTGGCTTGTAACGAGTAGGTTGGTTGCAGTGTAGACATAGAAAAAAGGGATGAACTCAATATAACAATTAATAAAAGCAGTTTCACTGGTCACGCTCCTTTTTATAGTTGATGGCATTGGTAGGACAACGGCTTACACAAAACCCGCAAGCGGTGCATTTGTCGTCAATAATTGAGGGACGAAACATCCCTAAAAATTCTATGGCATTGTCCAAACAAGGCTCTTTACATGAAAAACACAAAGTGTTGTTCCAACTTAAACATTGTAACATATCAATCTCAAATTCAAGTGCTATTTTTTGTTTATACTCTGTATTTAAGACATCACTTGGACACGCCTTTGCACACTCATCACAATAAGTACAACCACTTTTTGAAAAGTTTAAAATGGGAGTTTTGTTTTCAGTAATAACAATAATATTCTCTTGACAAACAGTGCTGCAAATGCCATTGCATTCATGACAGTGTTTGTCAAAAGAATAGATATCTTTATAGTAAGGTGGGCGTATGATTATGTCTTCTCTTCTCTCTTTATCAGAAAAAAGAGAACCTAAAAGTTCTCTTCTTTTCATAATCTACTCTTTTACGGTATCCAGACCATCTGTTAGGTTAGTACCTGTCCAATGAGATTTTTCTGCCCCATCTTTGGTTGTAAAATCTGGGTCAAAATTGTTGTGTACCAACTCCCCTGTACTTTGTGGAGCATGACATAACGTACAGTTAAATCGTGATCCTGAAAGTTGACTGATTTTTTTAATTGAGACTTCGTTTTTCATATTATCAATTGATTTCTCAAATTTTTGACCATCAAATTTATGTTTAGGTCGAAAATCAATCATGTGTGATTCAGGGTAAGGCAATGCTCCTAAACTGCTTGCCACTTCAGGGGCATGACAGCTGACACACTGGTTGTTATTGATTTGTACAGGTAACATCCCTTCAACACTATGTGGAATCATTGGTGGTGCATCTTGGAATGCCCGTTTAAACTTATGACCACTTCCTGCCATACTTTCACTGTATTGTGTTTCGTCTGGTTTGACTTGTTGTTCACTGAACAAGTCGGTTTTTCGTAAACCAATTTCTGTGTCATCTATCACAGGTTTGGCAACTTCATTTTGACCCGGGCTTGCATTGTCGTAGCAACCTACGAACATAAAAGATGAAGCCACGATTAAACCTAAAGCAAATTTACTAACTAATTTCATTTTGTTTCTCCTACTTGAGTTCTTATAGAAAAATTTAAAGCATCATCGTCACATACTTCTACACATCGACCACAGTTTGTACACTCACCGCTTAATACCGGTTGAGTCTCTTTCCCTACCATCCAAAGAACTTGTTGCTCTGGACAGACATCTTTACATTTCATACAAACTGTACATTTTTGCTCATCATGTTTTACTCTTATAAGACTGTATTTTCCAATCACAGAGTAAAATCCACCAAGTGGACAAAGGTATCCACACCACCCATGTTTTAATATAAACAGGTCAAACAAGAACAGTACTAACATTGCTGCCCAAGCCAACCCTAATCCAAAGATAATCCCACGGTGTGTTATTGAAATAGGTGAAACAAACTCAAAAGCTGTTACTCCTAACACATACGAAAGAATCAGACTTAACCCCAGCACATAGTATCGAATGGCTCGACTGGCTGGTTGTTTTTTCTGAATGGCATTAAAGCCCAATTTACGTCGCAGATAATTGGCTGCATCGGTAATCATATTAACAGGACAAACCCAAGAACAAAAGACTCTTCCTCCAACGAGGGCATAAAAGAGTGTGATAATTAAAGCACCCACTAAAATATTGCTTGTAATGAGTGCCCCTGCACTGAACATTTGAAGCGCTGCAAAAGGGTCACTTAATGGAATGGCTCCAAACACCAATGAGGTGCTGAGGTTTCCTTGTAGAATACTCCATCCCCAAATGTTGCCACCCACATACAGAAGCAACAATGAAATTTGAACGATTCGTCGTAATATCAGGAATCTGTGTTTATAAATACTATTCATCGAACAGTCCTTGCATATCATTTAATGAATCCACTGCTTTCTCTTTGCTGAGTTCTGTGGTTGTGGTTTGGCTGTGTGCATTTTTAACACGTGCATCATCCTTTTGATCCCATCCTTTGATGTAGTGATCTCCTACTTGTCCTAAAGCAACCTCTCTTGGTAATACAAAGATGGCTGCTTTTTTAGTAACACAGGCGTGTTCACAAAGTCCACATCCCGTGCAAATATCGCTGTTAACAATGGGTTTTAAAAACGCATGCTTCCCTGTTCTTTCATTTTGTGAATACTCTAAATAAATCGCTTGGTCTAACAATGGACATGCTCGATAACAGGCATCACATTGAATTCCCCAATATGCAATACAGTTTTTTGTATCCACAACGGCTACACCCATTTGAGCTTTGTTAATATCAAGTTGTGCATTGCTTGTTACACTGGCTTCATTTAATGCTCCACTTGGGCATACAGGTACACATGGAATATCTGGACACATATAACATGGTGTTTTACGTGGTTCAAAAAATGGTGTCCCCAAAGGTTTGTTGTCCCCTGGTTTGGCTAAGTGAAGCGTATCAAAAGGACAGGCTTCTACGCACATACCACATTTAATACAGGTTTTTAAAAAATCCTCTTCTGCAAGTGCCCCAGGTGGTCGAAGGGTGAGTTTCGAAGCCGTAACTTCATCCACATACGCACTCCAAACCAATCCACCCAATGCTACTAAACCAATGGTTCGTGCACTGCCTAAGATAAACTTTCTTCTTTCACTTAACATTTTTGAACCTTTTCTAACAGACTATTATGCTTTGTAAATTTTTACCGCACACTTTTTAAAGTCTGTCTGTTTTGATTGTGGACACGTTGCATCCAAACATACTTTGTTGATGAATACTTTCTCATCGAACCAAGGTACAAATACCAATCCTCTTGATGGTCGGTTTCTTCCTCGTGTTTCAACACGTGCTTTGATTTTTCCACGTCGTGATTCAACCCAACACAATCCACCTTGTTTTACATCATATTTTTTTGCATCTTCAGGGTGCATGTAACACAATGCTTCAGGTACTGCTCTATAAAGTTCAGGAACTCTCATTGTCATGGTTCCACTGTGCCAGTGCTCTAAAACCCGACCAGTACTTAACCAAACTGGATACTCTGTATCTGGCATTTCTGGTGGATCCATGTATGGTCGTGCAAAGATTTTTGCTTTGTTAGTCAATGCTTTTTTCGTTTTATCTTTGATTCCAAGCAGGTCACCTTGTGGCAATGCTTTGGCTAATTTTCCATAGAATGCAAAGTCACTGTTCGGATTTGCTTTTTTTGCATATGGATCATATTTGGTGTTAAATCGCCATTGAGTCTCTTTACCATCTACTACGGGCCATTTAAGTCCTCTTACTTTATGGTAAGTATCAAAATCTGCTAAGTCGTGTGCATGTCCTCGACCAAATGAAGCATACTCTTCGAACAGATATTTTTGAATAAAGAATCCATATCCATCAAATACTTTTCCATCACTTCCCACGACATTTCTTGCATCTCCATACCCTTCAGAGTTATCGTACCCTTTTTGAATTGGGTCATTTTCATCGAGTTTGTATGATTTCGCATTTTCATTGGCAAACAGAATTTCATACATTGTTGTATCTTCGTTGTATCCCATTTTCTTAGCTTCTGCGACAACATCAGGAAGTTTTACTTTTCCACCACTGCTTAAGAGTTGTTGCTCTCCCCATACATCTTTTACGGTAAATCGTTTTGAAAGTTCAACCCATTGCCATGTGTCTGACATCGCATCCCCTACTGGTAAAACTTGTTGTCGCCAGTGTTGTGTTCTTCTTTCAGCATTCCCGTATGCTCCCCATTTTTCATAAATCATGGCACTTGGTAAAATCAAATCGGATACTTTGGCTGAAATACCTGGATATCCATCTGAAGTTACGATGAAGTTGTCCATTTGACGAGCAGCTTTTAGCCAGTGGCTGGCACTTGCAGTGTCTTGATATGGGTTACACACATTGACCCATGCAAATTTCATCGTACCATCTTCAAGGTCTCTGTGAATTTTCATGATGTGTTGATGCCCTTTAGGGTTGAGTGTTCCTTGAGGAACTTGCCACACTTTTTCAGTGACACTTCGGTGTTTTGGGTTAGCTACCATCATATCTGCAGGTAATCGGTGAGCAAAAGTTCCTACTTCTCTTGCTGTACCACAAGCACTTGGTTGACCCGTTAAACTGAACGCACCTGAACCAGGTTTGGCTTGTTTGTTCAATAGAAAGTGAACGTTATACGCTAAAGTATTCACCCAAGTACCTCTGGTGTGTTGGTTCATACCCATGGTCCAAAATGAGACCACTTTTCGGTTTTTCTCAATATAGAGGTTGGCTAATGTTTGAAGTTTTTTCTTAAACTCATTGATGTCTTCATCTGGATTCCCTTTAGAGATTTTTGCAACATAGTCTAACGTGTATGGCTCCAAGAATTTTTTATACTCTTCAAATGAGATTTCCCAGTGTTTTAATCCTGCAGGTTTATTCACCATTTTATCACCGGCTTTATATCCGTAAGGTGCTAAAGCAGGTGCTTCTGTTTCAGAAATGATTTTTTCCATCTCTTTAGAGACAATCTCCATCTCTTTTGCGGTGTATTTACCCTCTTTGATTGATTTCTCATCACTTCGTCTCAAACCATATCCCATGTTTACTGGACTGGCTGCAAAGACAATGTGTTCTTTAACGAAATCCCAATCAATGGCTTCAGGGTGGTTGTATACAATCTCTCGTGCAATGTAGTTCCACAATGCAAGATCCGTATTTGGTGTAAAAATAATCTCTATATCCGCTAAATCAGATGTTCTGTGAGTATAAGTTGATAAGTTGATGACTTTTACCTTGTCTGGGTCTGAAAGTTTTCTATCGGTAACTCTTGACCACAAAATAGGGTGCATCTCTGCCATATTGGAACCCCAAGTGACAACCGTATCTGTTAGTTCAATGTCATCATAACATCCACTTGGTTCATCAATACCAAAGGTTTGATAAAAACCAACCACCGCTGAGGCCATACAGTGTCTGGCATTAGGGTCAATGGCATTACTTCTGAAACCTGCTTTCATCATTTTTTGTGCTGCATACCCTTCCATGACAGTATATTGTCCAGAAGCAAAAACACCCACACCTTCAGGTCCTGAAGCTTTAAGTGCTTTTTTGATGTGCACTTCCATTTCATCAAATGCTCGCTTCCAAGAAACCGGTGCAAACTTTCCGTTTTTGTCAAACTCTCCTTTATCATTAACACGTAAAAGAGGTGTTTTTAGACGGTCGGCCCCGTACATAATTTTTGCATTAAAGTACCCTTTAATACAGTTTAACCCTCTGTTTACTGGAGCAGCGGGATCCCCTTTTACTGCAACAATTTTTCCATTTTTTGTTGCCATCATGATTCCACAGCCTGTACCACAAAATCTACACGCTGCTTTATCCCATCTCCAACCAGCTTCAGCTTGGTTTGCTGCTGCAGATAGGTTTGAGGGTACACTCATTCCCACTGCGGCGGCTGCACTTGCTGCTGCTGAACTTTTTAAGAATTCTCTTCTTGAAAGCGCCATGTTGTCTCCTTTAAAATTTTTTTTAACAAATTCATTGTAACACTTTGTAAATACATAAAGTTTGACCGTAGTCAAATTTTATAAGTTTTAAATAAGATAAAATCACTCTTATTTAGAGAACTTTACAACCAACTTATGATAATATAAGAAAGAGCAATTTAAGTTACCATAAAATTTTTTTATTAATAAGACTTATATACATATATTATACAATTACAAATGGAGAAAAAATGAGTTTTTTCAAATACATTAAAGCCGTAGCAACGGGCCCAAAGTCAAACAGAGATTTAACATATGAAGAGATACAAGAAGCGATACAACAAATTTTAGAACAAAAATGTGAGAGTGAACAAGCGGCCGCTTTTTTAATGTGTCTTCGTGTGAAGTTAGAGAGTGATGATGAACTTAAAGGCACATTGAAATCTTTTGATAAATATATCAAAAGAGATAAATTACCTCAAAGTGTAGAGCTGGGGTTTTCGTATGACGGAAAAACAGACCAACCCTTTTTATTCCCTTTAACGGCACAAGTTTTAGAAGCATTTTTTGCAAAAAATACAACTATTGAGCCTTTTTTCTTGGTCGTATCAGGGGATTTGGAACAACCAGCAAAACATGGATTAACACTCAAAGAAGTGGCACAAAGTGCAACGCTTTCATCTGTGGTTAGATTTTATGATCGAGTTGATTATTTTAGAGAGCTTTCACAATTGACTGTTTTACGTAAAAAACTCTTTATGCGGTCTGTGTTTAATACCGTTGAAAAACTGTTAAACCCAGCACAATCAAACTATGCTATTACATCAGCGTTTCATAAACCCTATGTACAGAAATATTTCAAACTCTTTGGTGAAAACTACCAAAACATGTGGGTTATTAAAGGAAGCGAAGGAAATCCAGAAGTGTTTGCTGACTTTAAATATTGGTATATGAATGAGGGTGAAATCACTGAAAAGAGTGTGAGTCTCAAAGAGTTTAATATACAGTACAATAATGAGTATGAAAAAATCTCCTTAGAAGAGAATCTCAAACTTTTAGAAAATCCAAGTGAAGTGCTGATGGATTTAGCCCGTTTGAATGCTGCGATTTTGCTTGTCACCGCACAACGTTATAATACCATTGAAGAAGCTTACGCTGTTTTATAAAAAGGAGAGAGATGTTTGAAGATTTAAAATCGATTTTTCTGTTTGCAGATTTAGATGAGAGTGTGGTCAAAGAAATTGCACAATTCAGTATAAAAACAAAATATAATAAAGAGTACATCCTTTTTTATGAAGGAGATGAGAGCAACTCTTTATATATTTTAAATAAAGGAATAGTCAAACTTTATAAAACGGCTTCCAATGGGAAAGAGTTAGTTTTAAAATATTTTCAAGACAATGAACTTATTGCAGAAGCAGCCAGTTTTCAAGGTATACCATACCCTGCAACAGCAGAAGCTTTTACAGATGTAGAAGTGATTAAAATTGATTTCAAGAAATTAAAAGAGGTGATGCTTTCAAATGCAGAGTTGTGTTTTAATATGCAAATTTCATTGATAAAAAAGATTAAAAATCTGGAAGGAATCATTGCTACAAACATGGTACTGGATACCAAGGAGAAAGTGGCTAAATATATCTGTGATCATAAAAACCAGTTTTTTAAAACAAAAAATATTCATATTGCACAGATGCTGAACATCACACCTGAGACCCTCTCTCGAACATTGAAAGTGTTCAAAGATGAAGGACTCATAGATCCACAAAAGAAGAGAATTGATACCGAAGGTTTGTCCGGCTATTTTCTTTAATCGGGATACTCCTCATTAAACAGCTCTAAACAGCGAGCAGTATGAAACCCTCTGTTGTATTGAGGGTTGGTAAAGATGTGCTCGTTTAAACTCCACCCTTGTGCTTGACTGATAATCACAGAAGGATTGACTTTACGTTGCACGCGATTTTCACAAATGACCGGTTTATGGTCTATAAAGCGTGTTTCTACGTCATTCATTCGATTGGTGGTGACAACATAGTGTGCAATGATAAAAAATGTTAAAATAAGAAAAACTCCTGGAAAACCAATCTTAAAAGCATTTCGGCCTACAAATGGACGAGTCGTGACAAAAGCCGTTACAGCTAAAATAAAAATACCGATTACAATATAAGCGGCTTCGAGTTCAAAAAATAGTTTCATGATATGTTCCTTTAGATATGGTTGAGTTCCCACTGCATAAAATCGTCGCTGAAGTAGCAAATGCGCACTTTTTTAAACTCTCGTGAAGAGTATAAGGGCATATAACCATTATGGGTAATGCGCTTTTTTATTTGGTCGATGACACTTTGCGTCTCTTCGTGGCTTTTCCCATGAATCATAGAAAAGAGATTGTATTGCCAATTGTCATATTTAGGACGTAAGTAGCAATGACTTACGGAGCTAAAACTGGCAACCTCTTTACCAATCTCTTCGGCTTGCTCTTCATTGATGTCCCAAACCACCATAGCGTTGGCATTAAAACCTGCTTTTCGATGGTTTAAAATGGAAGCATATCGTCGCATGACCCCTGCTTCTTGAAGTTCTTCAATCATCTCAAAGAGTTGGAGATAACTGATGTTTAAATATTGAGTAATATGTGCAAAAGGTTCTGATACAAATTCAATATTGTGTTGCAAAAGTTTAATGAGACGAAAATGCTCTTCTGTGAGTGTCAACGCTTTAAATTTTTTTGCTTTAATCTTCTCTTTGGTCTCTTTACGGTGAGTGGTATTGAGTTTAACCGCTATTTTATAGAGTTTTAGTGTGGGCAATATAATATGGTTTTTTGTATGTGTCAATTGAGCTAAAAGTTCAATGGTTTTGTTTAATCCCAATAATGAGTCTGGAGCAACGGCAATGGTAAACCAGATATTGAATTGGTGATTTCTTTCATAATTATGAGAAATACCTGGGTGAGAGTTCAATATCTCTATGGCTTGATCGATTTGCATTGGATCAATTTCAAAAGCAACCAGTGATGAAGTATAACCGAGTCTTGTTGTGTCAAAAATGGCGGAAGTTTGTCGTATAATCTTATCGTTTTTAGCTTTTTGGAGAGTGCTTAGAACAAAAGCTTCTGTAGTATGTAACTCTTTGGCAATGGCATCAAATGGTTGTGCTACGAGTGGAAAATTCTTTTGAATTCTAAAAAGAATTTCATTTTTCAAGTGATTACTGCTTATGCTTGTCATTATCCTTCCTCATAATGGGATTCCAAAATTATAACTTGAAGAAAAATATTAATCCTTGATTTAAAACAATTTTTAAAGTCAAAAGTACCTTGATATATATTAATGATTTGAAGTTGACTTCATACTATGATTGTCTAAATGATAAAGGAGTCAATATGAAAAAAGTTGTTTTAATTACAGGCGCAACTTCGGGTATGGGGTTGCAAACGGCACTGTTATTAGCACAAAAAGGGTATATTGTCTATGCGGGTGCACGAAAAGTGAGTCAAGATTTAGAAGAAATTATTGAGAAGCACAAGGTTACAATTAATATCATTCATGTGGATGTGACTCAAACTCAAAGTATTGAAGCAGCTGTGAATACCATTATGCAAAATGAAAAGAGAATTGATGTTTTAGTCAATAATGCAGGATTCGGTCTTTTGTCAACCTTAGAAGATGGTACAGATGAAGAGATGTACCAGCAGTTTGATGTGAATGTATTTGGTTTGATCAAGATGACCCGTGCAGTGTTGCCACATATGCGAAAAGCTAAAAAAGGTGTGATTATTAATATCTCCTCTTTTTTAGGGAAAATGGGATTACCTCTTTTAAGTCACTATAATGCGAGTAAGCATGCTGTAGAAGGGATTACAGACTCTTTACGATTTGAGGTGGCATCATATAATATTCGTGTACACTCTGTTTTAGCAGGGCTTTTTAAAACAAATTTTGTGAATAAAGGATTGAAGGTCAATGATCAAACCACTTCTTTAGACTCAGCTTATCAAGAGCTGGTTTCACACTTTGCTACGATTGTTGCAAATGCCATCAATGAAGGTCCATCGCCCGTGGCTATTGCTCAAGCAGTATTAAAGATTATTGAAGATGAACAGAGTGATATTGCTGTTCAAGTAGGTGCAGAATCAGAAATTTTTGTGCCTTTAAAAAAGCAGCTGGATGATAAAGCGTTTGAGCAAAAAGTCAAAGAGACATTTAATATATAATAAGCTTGAGCTTTAAACTGTGGGGTTTATTGATTTGAATTAAGAACTCTTTATACGCATTTGGTTAGAATTGTCTTTATTTAAAAAAAGGATGGGTATGGCATATTTCCCTGCATTTATTCGATTTGATGATAAAAAGATTCTTCTCATTGGAGGCGGAAATATCGCTTTGGAGAAGTTAGAAAAATTACTTGATTTTACGTCTGAGATTAAAGTGATTGCCACACGATTCAATGAAGAAACACAAAGTATTATACAAACACATCAACTCTCTTATGAAGAAAAAAAATATGAAGAACGAGATATTGAAGGGTTTGATATTGTTATTGCAGCAGTCGATGATTTTGATTTACAAGAAGAGATATTTAAACAAACCCGTGGGAAAAATATTTTATGCAACTGTGTTGATTTGCAGAAATATTGTGATTTTATCTTTCCTTCTTATATTAAAAGAGATGATTTAACCATTGCTGTATCTACAAGTGGGGCTTCTCCTGCTATGGCAAAACAGTTGAGAATTTTTCTTAGCCAATTAATTCCTGACTCTATTGGAACGTTTTTAGAGCAGATGAAGCATTATCGAAAAACGATGCCAAAAGGTAAAGAGAGAATGCAATTTTTAGATAAAAAAGCACAAGAATATATTCAAACTTGGGGAAAGAAACATGAAGAAAAAACAGACTAATTTACTATTTTTAGGCTTTTTGGCCATCTTTTTTATTATTGGGTATGTCTCTTTTAAAGAGGCACTTCCTGAAGCAAAAAATGAACGTGTGTATGCACTGATTAAACCCTATCTGCCTTATCAAGTAGAGCGCAGATTGGGTGGTTTTACTGTTATTGATAAACTCACAGGTGAAAAAGAGAAACCGCCAGCTTCTGAAGCTTTGAAGTTTATGGACAGCTTGGATAAACAGTGGGGGAAAGAGTATTTGCAGATCAAACAAAATCAACTCTATATTCTCAATAAAGAGAAAAAAGTGCTTAAAACCATATCGCTTTCAGCATCAGAAAAAGAGTGGGTTAAACGTTTTTTTGAAATTTAGATTTGATTAATACAGAGTAATTCTTTATTACTTTGTTTTTTCTCGCTGGGTTGTGTATTGAAAAACGATTTTTGCATCAGAAAAAACTTTTAAAGCAGGGCATCAATTGTTCTGCTTCTTTATCTTTTCCTATTCAGACCATCAATATCTTTATGTTAGTTTATACACGCAATGCCATTGCTTCTTTTCATAATCGCAGAGTAAAAAATCTTGATTAAGGTTAAGAAAAGCAACCTTACAAAATTGTACAATGAATCTCCAGATTAAAAAAATCTTAAACGAGGTGCACTATGACGGGTTATCTTAAAGAGTTCTTTTTGTTTGAAGATTTATGTGATGAAACACTCAGTGAAATTGAGAAGTTTACACGTAAAGTCTCTTATCCAAAGGAGAGCATTGTTTTTTATGAGGGTGATGATTCCAAAGAGTTATTTCTGCTACAAAGCGGTATTATTAAGTTATATAAAGTGACTTCTAATGATAAAGAGATTATTTTAAAATATTTTCACTCTAATGAACTCATTGCAGAGGTGGCCAATTTTGAAAATATGCCATACCCTGCAACAGCTCAAGCCTTCACCGATGTTGAGGTGATTAAAATCGATTTTGCTTCACTCAAAGATGTCATTTATGATAATCCCAGTTTGGCTTTTAAGATACAAGGATCCCTTATAAAAAAGATTAAGAATTTAGAAAATCTGGTCTCTTTGCATGTGGTTTTAGATTCTCAAGAACGCTTAGCAAAGTATATTCATGATCGCACCGAAGAGTTTTTTAGTACTAAAAATGTCTCCACCGCAGAGATTTTAAATATCTCTCCTGAGACACTTTCAAGAATATTGCGTACCTTTAAAGACGAAGGTATTGTAGATATGGGAAAACAGACCGTCAATAAAGAGCGTCTGAAACAGTTTTTTATGTAGTGTTTGAGTGGTTTAGATTTGAAACCACTCAATTTGTTCTTTTAAGTTGACCACTTCGCCAATTACAATCAGGGCAGGCGTTGGTAATCCTTTAGATTTTTGGGCAATATTTTCCAACGTACCTACGACCACTTTTTGTTCAGAGGTAGTTCCTTGTGAAATGACGGCACAGGGGTAATCTTTGCGTTTCCCAAGTTCCAAGAGTTTCGTGCTAATAAGATCAATATTGTGATACCCCATCAAAAAGATGATGGTCTCATCATTTAAAAACGTTTGCCACTCCAATTGGGAAATCTTTTTATTGGGTGTCTCATGCCCCGTTACGACTCTAAACGAGGTAGTGATACCGCGATGAGTTACAGGGATACCTGCATAAGCGGGCACACTGATACTTGAGGTGATACCGGGGATTATTTCATAGGTGACATCTCTTTGTTTTAAGTAGAGTGCCTCTTCACCTCCTCGACCAAATACAAAAGGATCTCCCCCTTTTAAACGCACAACGGTTTCATACTTTAAAGCCGATTGGTAAATAATTTCATTGATTTGATCTTGAGGGACAGAGTGTTTTCCATCTTGTTTACCTACATACGTCAAAACAACACCCTCTTTGGCCATTTTGAGAATTTCAGGATTGGCCAAACGGTCATAGATGATAATATCCGCTTCTTTAATGACTCGTGCAGCTTTCATCGTCATCAATTCAATGTCTCCTGGACCCGCCCCAGTTAAATAGACTTTACTCATTGTTTTTCTCCTCATAGATAAAGATGCCAGAGGGCTTTTTTACCTGTGTTATATTGTGCTCAACACTCCATTTTTTGGTATTGATAACAGCTACTTTGTTGCTGTCATTGACCGAGACATAAAGTTCATTTTTGGTATTTGACCAACGCACATGCAGCACTTTCCCATCAAATTCAAATGTATGAATAATTTTCAGAGTTTTCGTATCAATGATCTGTATGGTTGGAAAATCCTTACCTGAAAACGTGACGGCCAAATACTCTTTAGTGGGACTTAAACTGGTGAAAACCGGTAACCCTTTGGTTGTTATATTGTTCATAAAGTTAAATTCGTTGTCATAGACAAGGACTTTATTATCTCCCACTGCGGGGATAAAAATCTGTTTATGACTTAAACTCCAAAATCCAAAGTGGGGTACTTTTAGTACGCGTTGACGCTCTTTATTTAAAAAAATATCAATTTTTTTGTAACGCATGGTTTTTAAATCGACCACACCAAAATACTGAGATTTGAAAAATCCAGCAATGTACTTTTCATCTTGAATCATCGCATCAAAAGGAAGTTCTCCCACATCATGAAACTCTTTATACAGAGTAAAAAGAGGGGTTTTGGTACCATGAGTTTGGTCTTCATATACTGAAATGGTGTCTTTGTCCATTTGTGAGAAGATTAAAAAATCTTTATAGATTTTAATCCCTACATTTCTTGAACCTGTTTTTATTTTTTTTATGGGTTGTAAATCACGTGTCAAGATATCCACACTTTGATCATCATAATTAGCAACTGCTACATAATGTTCATTGATGACAAAACCAATGGCACTTTTACTGGTTTTATACTCATTGATGACCTCATATGTTTGAGGATTAAAACGAATCACATAGCCATCTCTTGAAATGACATATGCATCTTTGTTATAAAACTTTACGATACCGTGGTTCATATTTCTCATATGAGAGACCGTATGTGTTACTTTGTTATTGTTAATGACAGCAAGGGAGGAGTCCTCTCTTTGTACGACAAAAAGCTTTTCAGCTTGTAAACAGGTCAATAACATGCTTATAAGCAACAGAACTCTTTTAAATGGTTTCATTATCTCTTCTCCTTATCTCTGATTCACTTAAATAACAAGAGGGATCTTCCCTCCATAAATCTCCTGAAATGGCAAACGCACGACTTCTTGAACCTCCATTGCAGATTTCAAGATAGTTGCAGTCATTGCATCTTCCTTCAATTTGTCGAGGGTATTCTCTTAATCGTTTCAATAAAGGTTGTTGGGTGTTGCTCCATATATTTTCAAAATCATTTTCTAAATAGTTTCCCACGGTAAAAGGGAAAAAAGGGTCGGGTTTTACATTGCCCAACCAGTCCATATTTCCCAATCGGTTACCCGCACTGTTGCCTCCCCATTGGGTGAGTTTTTTATAAAGTGTCTTTGTATGTTCAGGATAGTGTTGCTCAAAATATTTCAATAACATGATGGCATCCATCTCCATGTTACCTGTAACAAGGTCAATGTTTTTTCCTTGTTTATAATACTCAAATGCTTTTTGAATAATGAACTCAACATACTCTCGTCGGCGCTCTTTTGAAATATCTATATTGAGGTTTTCTTCGCCTCTTCCTGAGTAGACCAAGTGTGAGATATAGAACTTATTGACATTGAGTTTTTCAACCAAGTCAAACATTGCATAAAAACTGCTTTGTGTCTCTTTGGTTAAGGTAAAACGTATCCCTGCATTTCCCCCATAGGTTTGTATCAGTTTTATGGCTTGTATGGCTTTCTCATAAGAGCCTATTTGCGCTCTGAAAAAGTCATGTACTTCTTTAATTCCATCAATGGATATACCAATGTAATTAAAAGTATCGATGATGTGTTGAACATTTTTAGGTGTAATATACAACCCGTTGGTTGAGAGATATGTGATAATATCATTCTCTTTCATCAATTGGGCAATATCAAAAATATCTTTTCTTAAAAGTGGTTCTCCCCCACTGAAGATGACAAAGTTGATTCCGGCTTTTTTCAGTTTAGGAATGGTCTGTTTTATCTGTTCAAAATGGAGTGTCTCCTTCTCATTGGCATCGGCTTTACTGTAGCAATGATGACAAAGAAGATTGCATCGATTGGTCATATTCCAGATGATAATAGAACCATTGAGTGTTCGACTGGGACTCTCTTCGAGTGTCGTTTTGATTAAGTTTGAAAGTCGAAACATTTTTAGTCCTTGAAACTTTGAATATATGAGGTGAGTGCTTGCAGTTGCTCTGAAGTGAGTCTGTTAAATGCAGGCATGGCACTGCGCTCATATCCCAAAGTGATTGCTGTGTTGGTTGGATCTACAATTTGTGCAATGATTTCTCCACTGTTACGTGTGTTTGCAATTTGTTGAAAAGAGGGACCAAATGCCATAGAAGTTTGGTGATGACACCCCCAACAATAGGTTTTAAAAAGCGTTTCACCCTCATTGGCTAAAAGTGACGTGTGTAAAAACAGTAAAAGGATCAGAAAATTTTTATACATTGGTAACCCCTCTTGAAAAAGTGTAACGTAATGAAAAGTGAATATTCTTGATTCAAATCAGAAATTATCATATTGCACTTCAATATGTGCCTCTTTTTTTAAACGTTGAATTTGTTGTGAGATCAAATGTTGAAATTTTTGCAATTGAACCTCTTGTTCTATGGTGCTATAAATCTCTTTTAGTGTGAGTGTTTTATCTTGTTGTTTGGCATCCAAGTAGATAATATGATATCCGTATTGCGTCTGTAACGGAGTTAATGTAAAGCTTTTTTCTTTGAGGTGTTTCGCTTTATTCCAAAAAGTATCCAGCATTTGTCCTTTTTTAAACCAACCCAAATCACCCCCTTTAGAAGCACTTGGACCAATAGAGTGTTTTTGTGCTAATTCGATAAAGAGTTTTTGAACATCTTTTTGTGTACTTTGCAACTCTTTGATGAGCTGTTGCGCTTTTTGTTCACTTTTGACAATAATATGACGTGCTTTGAGCATAAACTCTTGTTTGTAGTTTGCTTGATGTTCGTTATAATATGTTTGAACCTCTTGTTTGGTCACTGAGATGTTTTGAAATTGTTGTTTGAACCAAAACTCTTTTATAAGTTGATTTTTAATCACTTCTAAAGAGTCTATAAAATCTTTTTGTTGTGGAATATTTGTTTTTCTTGCATGCTGTATAATGAGTTTTTGCTCAATGGCTTGGTCAATTACAAGCTCTTTTTCTCTTGGACTCAATGCTGAAAAAGCAGGGATATCCTCGTGTGATTTGATGATGGCATTGATGTCCTCTATGGTCACTTTTTCATTGTTGACAACAGCAAAAGTGGTTGCATTGAGATAAACTGTAAAAATAATCAAATATAACAGAGTATTTTTCATGATCCTTCCTTCATACTTTTAAGATAATCAAACAGACTTTTTTTCTCATATTTTGAGAGATTTTCTGGTTGACAAGGTAGGGTATTGTTGCAGCGTTGTTTAAAGATATCCATTCCAAATAAACGAGGATAAAATACTCTGTTTTTATTGATAAAGTTGTATTTTCCTACAGGCATGTTGGCTTTATATGCAGTCAATTCTTTTAAAGATTGGGTGTCCAAAATCACAATAGCACCCTCTCTTTCATAGATGCTCAAATACGCATATTTCCCATCACCACTGTATTCTGTGTGAATATATTGTTGGTTTTTTCTGGGGGTAATGGTTTTAGTAGAAAAGTCATTTTTATCAATCAGTACTAATTTATCGCTGCCATTGTCGGCCCAAAGATAAGGGGTATAAGGGTGGGTTTTTACAAAAAAACCATCCCCTTGTATATCGACTTTTTTAATAAATGTCCAATCATACATTTTCCAAACCGTGACATAAGGTTTTTTGATATGCGGTGTTGCAAAATAGAAATCCCCATTATTGTACCAATAGGTTGCAGAAAAGAGGTGAGGCATCCCTTTCATTTCATGTTCAAAAACATATTCATTTTTATTTAAATCATACACGCTTAAGATGTTGCCTCGTCGTGCGGTACCAATAAGAAAATCCTCAAATGGGTCAATAAAAAAGTCTTCAATGGGCTCTTTGATTTTTTTGTAAGTAATATCAAATGTTTTAGTGTCCACCATTGCAAGCAGTGGTTTGTTTCTAAAAGTGAATATGGCTTTGTCTTTGGAATAGAACTCATACAAAGCAGAGATTTTTCCTTCAAGTTTTTGAATTTTTTTAGGCAACATACTCTTTGCATCTAAAACCACCATCTGTTCAGGTAACAAACACGTTGCAAAAATATGAGAACCATCACGACTTAAAGAGATATTTCTTAAGTTGATACAGGCACGTACTTTATTCATTCGCTGACCGGTTTTTAAAGAGTAACGTTGTACAAAACCATCACGTGTGGGGACATAGATGTTGTTGGCATCCATGGTGTATTTGATGCCACCATGGACATTATCTAAATGAAATTTTGAGAGTATTCTTGTATCTTCCATGACCCAAACTTTATTGCCATCACGCTCTACTACTGGAAGAATTTGCTCTTTGTTTTTTATTGCTAATGGAGACAACGGATCATTAAATGAGACGATGGAGTCTCTCATATTGGACGCATTCCATGCGATATGGGTATCAATGGGAGATTTGATATAACGCGCTAATTGTAAGAGTTCATATGGATTTAAAAAGTCAAACTTGGGCATGAGTGTTTGTGGAAAACCATTTTTGATTTTTTGTGCCAAATCTTTTTCTTGATATTTTCGTAAAAATTTGGGTAAAAGCGGTGGCCCCTCTCGTCCAATACGTTGTGTGTGGTGACATGAAGCGCAATATTGGTTATACAGTATTTTGCCAACTTCTTTTTTAGGCAATGCTTCAACCATATGGCCTGCTGCTGAATCTAATGCAAAGGCATTACATAAAAAAAGAGTTATCAGTGATATAAAAGTGAATAAAAGTTGCATAAAAGCTCCTGTAAAAGAGTGCCAAACCCGAAGGTTTGGCAGTATAAAAATCAGTATGTATCTGTCATTGTATTTGTTACGTTGAATTTACCTGTTGGTGTAATTAATCGTTTGTCATCAATTACATTTTTAAGTTTTAATGTTTTTGTATCAAATACTAAGATTGGCGAGGCTTGAAGTTTGTTCCCCCAGATACTTGTCCATACTTCTGAACCATCTGCATTGAATTCAAAGTGAACTGGACCTCTTGCTTTAACTTCTTTACCATCTTCAGTCATTCCTGATTTAAGATATTTTTTAGGAATTTTGATGGTTTTAACTACTTCTAATGAGTCTCTGTCAATCACATAAATTTGTGTTTGTAGCTCTCGGTTTGGATTAACCGGTCTGTCTGCAAAGATGTATTGACTGTTTGGATGACCCTTAACAAATAAGTTTCCTCCACCTTCACCAGGTAAAGCAATTTTTTTAACTACTTTCCATGCATTTTTAGGGTGTTTTTCTGGATCCGTTCCAATAAAGATAATATCATTTGAACCGATGTGTCCTGAACCCCAAATTGGTCCATATTTAGGATGATCAACATTGACCCCTCGACCTGGGTGAGGTTTATTCCCTTGAGAAGGAATATTGGCAACAAGTTTTCCTTCTTTTGTATCAATAACAGAGATGATGTTTTTAGCATTGGCTGCTGTCATAAAGTATCGTTTTGATAAATCCCAACCCCCATCGTGTAAAAATCTTTCAGCTTCTACCATGGTAATTTTTGGATTCATAACATTAGAGTAGTCGTATAACCAAACTTGACCTGTCTCTTTAATATTGACAACCCATTCAGGTTTATCGTGTGAAGCAATAATTGCAGCAACTCTTGCTTCTCTTGTAAATACATTTTCATCATATGTATAACTTGCAGTTGATACAATTTTTAATGGTTCTAATGTATCTGCTTCCAAAGTAACAATTGATGGTGGCCAATAACAACCTACAATCGCATATTTATCTTTATAGTCAGGATGTTTAGATGTATCAATTGCTCTTGCATCGTTACACGTACGAATCTCTGCAACGTTTTTAGGTTCTTTCATCCATAAGTCAATCATAGAGGCTTTCCCATCTCGACCAATAACATACATGTATCGTCCAGATGCACCTGTTCTTGTAATGTGTGTTGCGAACCCAGAAGGTACAACCGAAACAACGTCTTTGGTTACACCATCGACAATTGCAATTTTACCTACATCTCTTAAGATAACTGCAAAGTAATCTTTCCAGTTTTTAGCTTCAGGTGATTTTGGTCTGTCTTTAACAGGCACTAAAATTTTGTGGGTTTTTTTCATATCCGCCATAGATTTTTCAGGTGGTTGAGGTGCTTTAATTTGAATATATTTTGCCATTAGCTCTGTTTCAGCAGCTGTAAGCTCACCAGTTTTACCCCATCCTGGCATTCCTCCAGGAGTACCATTGTTGATGATATATTTAAGTGTCTCTGTACCCATCTCTTTGGATTTACTTGCTTCTAAAGATGGACCTAATGCACCTTTTCTTAACATACCGTGACAACCAGCACATCTATCAAAATAGACCTGTGTTGCTTTTTTCATCTCGGCATCAGAAAGTTTGATTTCTCCTGCGGTTGCTTGACTTACAAAACCGATGCAAGCAATGGTTGCAATACTTAATATTTTCGATAATTTCATACTCTTCTCCTTATATAAAATTATGTTTATCATAGTGATAATCAAACGTACAGCAGAAGTCCCCCAACCGCTACTGTACGTGTCGTATGGTTACATCAATTCTCTTCTTCCATTCTTCTTTTTTCTTGTGCATAAATCCAAAACATTGGAAGTATAATTACTGTATGAAGAAAGATGGTTAAAGTCATTGGTCCTTGATTCAGTGTTCCAAAGAAACTTGGAACCACATCTGTAAATGCTTCAATCATTGTCTGCTCCTTTACCGAACATGTTTCGGATTTTTACCGATACTTAAAAGGTCTTTAACAAGGAATAAGAAACCAATGAAGGTGACTACACCCATTGCTAAACGCCATCCATAACTTTGAGTCATCCAAGTACTCTCTTGAGCGGCAAAGTAACCAACCCAAGTTGCACCCCATTGAGCTCTTTCAATCATTGTTTGAACATACGCGGAGATTGTCAATGCTACAGTCATCCCTAAAACACCACCAGTAATTAACGTAATGGCCATTTTAGATGAGAAGGTTGCTCGTAAATATTTAATATTATTTGAACCTTGAACTCCCATATAAAACATACCAATTAAGATGGTTGCATAAGCACCATAGAACGCTAAGTGACCGTGTGCTGCAGGCCATTGTGTACCATGAGTATAGAGGTTGATTTGTGGCAATGTATGCATAAATCCCCAAACCCCAGCACCTAAAAAGTTACCAAAGGTATTGACAACAAACCAGCTGAATGCAGGTGTGTTTGAAATTTCATGTTTGTGTCCTTCTGCTGCGGCATGACCAGACTCTTTTCCCCAGTCATAAATAACGTGAACAAACATACCAATCAATGGTACAGGTTCTAAAGCAGAGAAAAGTGCACCAATTTCCCACCAGTACTCAGGCGTACCAATCCAGAAATAGTGGTGTCCAATACCTAAAATACCAGAACCAAAAAGCATTGCAACTTCAATCCATAACCACATCTCAACAATTTGTCGTGATGCACCGATGGTTTTAATTAAACCATAACCTGCTAAACAAGCAACAAATACTTCCCAAGTAGCTTCTACCCATAAGTGGATAACCCACCACCACCAGTATTGATCCATTGAGATATTTGCCGTATAGAACATACCTGCAAGATAAAGACCTGCTAATGCAAGTAAGTCTGCCATAAGAACCGTCATGATTCCTGTTCTTTCACCTTTGATGGATGTTAAATATACGTTGGCTAAGAATCCAAGTACAACTACAACGATTCCAATATCTGCCCACATAGGTGCTTCAATATACTCTCGTCCTTGTGTAATAAACCATAATGTTGAGTGATCAGCAGGGCCTACTTGAATTAAAATATAAACAAGCACCACCACTGTAACAGCAGCAACTAAAATACCAAACAACAGTTTTCCAATACCCACACCGACGGTTTCAATTCCAGTCTCTTCAGGCATGATATAGTACACTGAACCAATCATCGCACACAGTAGCCAAACAACTAAGGCATTGATGTGTACAATTCTGGCAATAGAAAAATCCAATACTTCAAATAAGAAGCTTGGGTAAAGGTATTGAATGGCTGCAATTAAACCGAAAAGCAATTGTGCTCCAAAGATTACTGCAGCAAATGTAAAATACCATGTACCTAGTTTTTGTGATTCCCACTTTAAACTATTTTCCATTTACAGCTCCTTTTATCTTTCCAAAGTTTCTAGGGAAACCGTTGGTGTCAATTGAAGACATATGTTTTAAGAATGCTACCAATCCTTTTGCCTCATGTTCAGTGATACCTAAATTTGGCATCATTCTTTCATGAGATGGATATGATGAAGGGTTGGTTAAAAACTCTACCATGGCATCCTCTTTTGTCGCTTGACCTGTCATGGCTTGATATGAACCATTATCTGCCCACATTGGATCTAACCACGCTTTTGTTAAATCAGGGGCATAATACGCACCGTTTCCTAATAGTGTATGGCAATCCATACAGTTCTTTGCTTGAGATGCTAACTTCCCTAAGTTCACCAATTCCATGGCTTCTTCTTCAGAATAGTCATCTCGCCCAAAAAACTTCTCTTTTTCACCAATTACTGGCACCTCATGACCTCTTTTATCACTCAATTCATAAGTGATTTTGTAGTTGATAACTGTAGGTGCTGGTACTCTTTTGGTAATACCACTTTGTAAATCAGCATCTGTTCCCATCGTGATTTGTGGAATAGTATCAAACGTAAGCCATACCAACAATGCAGCACTAAATCCAGTTACCCATGCAGCAGAACGTTTCCAGAAACGATTACTGCCCCAAACTGAAACTTTTTTATCAGTCACTACAACCTCCTTTATTTAATGTTCTACATTTTCATGAGTTTTTTCTAATAAAAAGTAAATGAAATGTGGAATGACTAAAAAGCCAAACATTGCGGCCATCAACACATATTGTGTAAAAGCTTCACTTCGAATTAGAATTCCCAAGTAATATAGACAAAATGTCTGTGCAAGCCAAAAAACGTATGCCACTGGCATAAAGCCGCTTTTTAACTTATTGATTTTTACAAGAGTAAAAATACCAATGTAAAAAAGCCCGAGTATAATTACAAATGCAGATGACAAAAAAATAGGAAAAAAATTCTCAAGAGCAATCTCAGGTCTTATAATTAGTGGTGCATCCATTTTTTCTATCCTCCGAATTTATACTGAACTGAAGATAATTTTAATGGAAAACAAAAAAAATGTGATTGATGTATATCAATGAATTTAAGTTTTAAAAATAAAATATAAAATTAAGTATTTTTTAATATTCTTAAAGAGAGTATAAAATAGAGCTGTTGTATATTGATAAAAAAGAGTCGAAGAGTGCTTATGAACTTTTACGTTCCTCTTTACACCCCTCTTTAAGACGATCAAGTTGCGCTTTTAGCTCTTCAAGTCTTCGCGTAGAGTTCATCAACTCTTCTGTGGATTCAATCACCATATCTTCACTCATATTAAGCTGTTTAGATATACTTGCAGAGTCTTTGAGTGAATCTAAAATTTCATCAAATTCATCGGTGATCTCTTCAAGTTGCAGTGAAGCTTGTTTAGATTGTTCAATTGCTTGCGCAGAGTGATTCATAGCAGAGCTGATTTTATTGATAAAGCAGTTGATCGTATCTGATACTTCCTCAATTTCGCTTTCAGCATTGATTTGAAGAGGTTTGAGCTCTTCCACATCATCTGAATCAATCAGTTGTTTTGTTGATTGAATAAAGTTTTTTGCATTGAGTTCAATGGTTCGCAGTTTAAAAAAGCCATAGATAAACAATATTATCAATGCCAAAGCTGCACCATACTGAAAATAGATGATGTATTGGGTTTTCCCTTGTGCATGATTGGTGTATAATGAAACCAAAGTATCAACCTCTTGAAGAAGTGCATTGTTGGTGTTATAAACTACCTCAAGATTGTGTTCTGCTTTTTGAAAACTTTTTTGTAGCATGTTTTGTTTAAACTCATTGACGTTTTTTAGATAGTTATTCCAAATCACATCAATGATGTAAAACTGTTTGGCAATGGCTTGTGTGGGTGCTGAATCAATTTCAAGCAATTGATTTCCATTTTTGAGTGAATTTAATCCATAGATAAATTCATCCACAGCACTCTCTAATTCTGTAAATTGGGTACTTTTTATATGGTATGTATAAAAAATATTTTTTGCAATTCTTTGAGAGAGCATTCTCTCTTTACCTGCAATGTTGATGATTAAAGCATCTTGTTTGGATTTTTGATTGAGATAAATTGTAGTGACAATAAGTGCCACAACAAGAATAAAAAAGAGTACGCCCAAAGTTTTGATTTTGGTACTGATACGTTGTGATTTCATGTTAGACTCCCATAAAGGTTGCAGTGAGCGCATCTTTGTTGAGTATACTCACTGTTGAACTGCTGATTTCGATGATGTTATTTCTTTTTAAACGGTTTAAGACTCGTGAGAGTGTCTCTGGTTGTATGTGCAATAAAAAAGAGACTTCTTGTCGTTTGAGTGAGTTGAACATTTCCAAGTCATGATGCAACATGAATGCGACCTTAGCTGTGGCATCAAACACCAGTTCTCGATTCAACACACATTGTAAATGGTGCGTTTTTTTTAACAATTCGTTCATAAACTCTTTCACGAAAATGTTTTTAGATAAAAAGTGCTCATTGAACTGTTCAAAGTTTATCGATAAGATTTTTGAATCTTTTGTAAATTCTGCATTTGAAAAACAGAAAATTTCATGTTGCTCAAATGAGGTGATTTCTGAGATCATTGAGTTTTTATAGATATGATAAAGAAAGATTTCATTGTCATATTTGTCAATTTTATAGATCTTTAAAAGCCCCTCTACTAAAAACAGAAGTGAGTTTGAATTCTCATTTTCATAGTATAAAATAGAGTCTTTACTGTATGATTGAACATTGCAAATCTCTTTTAAAACCGTAAGTTGGTCTTCTGTGATGTTATTAAAAAAGTCAATGTTACGGATGGTTTCTGAAATATTCAATATTAGCTCCAAACTCTGCTTTATTTCGTCAAAGTAGAATTTTTTTTAGATTTCCTCTTAAGCAATTTTATATTATCCTAACGAAATTTATAATTAAATGGATAGAGATGTTAGTAGATGGACACAACCGTGTGGTTGATTATTTAAGGGTATCGGTTACCGAAAGATGTAACTTCAGATGCCAGTATTGTATGCCTGAAAAGCCTTTTTCTTGGGTACCTAAAGAGAACTTACTGTCGTATGAAGAGCTGTTTAAGTTTGTACAAGTTGCCATAGATGAGGGCATTAAAAAAGTCAGAATCACTGGAGGAGAACCTCTTTTAAGAGAAGGGCTTGAACATTTTATTAAAATGATTTATGACTATAAAAATGACATTGACTTAGCTTTAACAAGCAATGCGTATTTACTTCCACAAGCAGCACAAAAACTTAAAAGTGCAGGACTTAAACGTATCAACATCTCTTTAGATTCACTTAAACCCGATGTGGCTGCAAAAATAGCACAAAAAGATGTTTTAAGTACGGTGCTAAAAGGGATACAAACAGCTCATGATGTAGGACTTAAAATCAAAATCAACTGTGTACCCATGCGTGGAGTCAATGACACAGAATTAGTTGATATTTTAGAGTTTTGTAAACAAAGAGGTTATACCGTACGGTTCATTGAGTTTATGGAGAATCAACATGCATACAGTGGCGCTAAAGGATATACTTCTGAAGAGATACAAGCCATTATTGCTCAAAAATATAACTTTAAAAAGTTAGAGCGAACGGGCAGCTCTCCATCACAAGATTATATATTGGATGATGGTTATGTTTTTGGTATCATTGAACCACATAAAGATGATTTTTGTGCCACGTGTAATCGAGTTCGACTTACAGCCAGTGGAGTGCTCATACCTTGCTTGTATTTTGAAGATGCACAAAGCATCAAAGAAGCCATAAAAAACAATGATATTGATAAAGCAGTGGCTATTTTAAAAGAGGTATTGGCTAATAAACCAGAGAAAAATAAGTGGAGTGCGGATGACACTTCAAGCCGTGCATTTTATGAAACAGGTGGTTAAGTCATTTCTTTAAATTAACTTAAAAATATTATTTTTTGATAAAAAATATTATTTCTATCATTTTTTTTCTTCCTTTTGAGACTTCTTTTATATTATTATAGTAGAACAGATAAGGTGAAAGGAGTCGTTATGAAAATAGAATCATCACAAGTTAACATGCAAACTTCAACACAAAGTCAGATGGAAATTCACTCAGAACAAGCAATGACGTTTTTACATGAGGTATTGGGGTTAGCTTATGACAACAACCCTAAGAATAAGAATAAAGAGACTTTTGAAGTGGTCGATGAGACTGCCAATCTTCTGGAGCTTCAACAAAATGAATCAAATCTCAGTGCTCGAGAATTGATGATGAAAATTATGTTGGAGCTTATTTTACAACGTTTATTGGGTGGTAAATCCATTAAAATGTATCCTAAAAATGAAGAGTCTGTTGCGTGTTCATGCAATCAAACACCAGTGAACCAACAAAAATCACTGAAAATAGCCGTATATCATAAAGTGGAAATCGAGCGAACCATTGAGTATAGTAAAAAACAGAGCATTGATTTCTCAACTCAAGCCACAGTTAAAACAGCTGACAAAGAGATAACAGTCGATTTGGAACTCTCTTTTTCACAAGAGTTTTATGAAAGACATAAAGAGAGTCTTCATTTTGAAGAAATCAGTTTTATAGACCCGTTGGTGATTCAGTACGATCAATCGTGTCATGCATTTGATATGATTGATGAGAAGATCACTTTCATGTTTGATATCAACAGTGATGAAAGTTGCGAAGAGATACCATTGTTAAAAGATGGCAATGGTTTTTTAGTCTTGGATAAAAATGACAATGGCATGATTGACAATGGAAATGAGATGTTTGGTCCCAATACCAATGATGGTTTTTCTGAGTTAGCAGCGTATGATGAGGATGGCAACAACTGGATAGATGAAAATGACTCTATTTTTGACCAACTGCGTATTTGGACAAAAACAAGTGAAAATGAGGACCAACTTTTAGCTTTAGGGCAAGTGGGAATTGGTGCATTGTATTTGACTCCTTCAGAAGCCAATATTACGATTGATAAATCGGTCAATGAGAGTTTGGCACACCTCAAATCAAACTCGATTTATCTTAAAGAGGATGGCACCGCGGGAGTAATCTCTGCGTTGGACTTTATTGCGTAAACTTGTTTTCTTAAAGAAGTTTTAATAATAGGTTTAATATAATACGCGACCACTTTTTTAAAGAGTGAGATTATATACCAATCAGGAGGTCATTATGGCTTTAGATCAGGACGTAAAAGCAGACATTATTGCGAAATACAGAAGAGATGACAAAGATACAGGTTCATCTGAGGTTCAAATTGCAATTTTAACAGAACAAATTAAAGTGTTAACAGAACATTTAAAAATCAATAAGAAAGATCACTCTTCAAGATTAGGTCTACTAAAAATGGTAGGTAAAAGAAAGAGACTTCTTAAATATCTTAGAAAAACAGATTACGCTAAATTTACGAGTTTAGTTGCTGATTTAGGTATCAGAGCTAAATAATTTAAGGGCCACTTGGCCTTTAAATATCCCCCTTCCAATAAACAAATCAAACTATTTTTTTCAATTTCGCAAACCTTAATCTTATTTTGTGTAAAATAGAACAAATTTTATTAATAGGAAATTTATGTTACTTACAAAAAAGAGTGAATATGCTTTGCTTTCATTGATTTCTATTGCAAAAAGTGATGAGCCTAAAAACGTCGATGTACTCTCACGTGATTTAAATATTTCTAAATCTTTTTTAGCGAAAATCATGCAAAATCTTGCCAAAAATAATATTGTAAAATCTTATAAAGGTGTGAATGGTGGGTTTTCATTGAACAAGCCGTATGATGAAATTACAATTTTAGAAATAACCACAGCAGCTGAAGAGCGAATACCTTCGGTTTTTGAGTGTTCACCTTCTGTACACTCTTGCCCATCTGATTTGGGAAGTTGCTGTACCATTTGGCCACTGTTGAACAACTTGCAAGCTAAAATTAACCTCTTTTTAGAAGACTTAACCTTGAAAGATATTGCTGAATGAGACTCTTCCATATTTCGCATACCGATTTAGATGGATATGGGTGTCAGCTTTTAACTCAAGAGGTTTTCAAAGAGGGATATTTTTTGAATGCCAATTATGGTTTAGAAGTCAAACTGAGTATTGAAACAACCTTATCGAAAATCAAAGAGCATTTAGATGAAGAGGTTCTACTTTTAATCAGTGATTTAAATCTGACAATGAATGAATCAAAAGATTTACACAATGCAGTCAATGAACTCAATGAAGCAGGCGCAAAGATAAATCTGCAACTTTTGGACCATCATGCTACGGGTGAAAAGTGTGCCAACAAGTATGAGTGGTACTATCTTGATACAACTCGATGTGCAACGAAAATAGTCTATGACTATTTAGTGAAAGAGTATGATGCTTTTAAAGAGTCAAACTGGATTGAATCTTTAGTGAATGCCATTAATGCAGTGGATATTTGGCTGGATCATGAGAGCAAAAACTTTGAGTTTGGAAAAGTATTGATGAGAATGGTCAGTCGTGCCCAAGAGATCAACAGTGTGCTTTTTGCCAATGAAAACAGAGCATACAGAATTGCACTGTTAAAAGAGGCATCACGTTTTATTGATGAACCGCATGGACATATTAAACTCGATGATGCCATTCACTTTATGAAAAAAGCCTATTTGGCATTAAGCGATACTGAAGTCGATACCATCGATAATCTCAGTGCCAAACACTTGGTGCACTCTTTAGAGAGTAAAAAAGAGGAACTCACGGTGATGTATAAAGGGCATAAAGGTTTGTTAACGTATACTTTAGGTTCTATTTCAATCCCTGCTAATGCCTTTTTAAAAGCCAATAAAGAGTATGATTTTTTTATCGATGTGAATAAACGAGGCAATGTCTCCTTTCGAGCAGATGGAAAAGTCAATGTGGCAGTGTTGGCTGAAAAAATGGCCAAGGGTGGAGGACACCCCAATGCCTCAGGTGCAAAGCTTTTAGACTTTGTTGAAACCATAAATTATGACGATGTCAAACAGTTTATGCAAGAACGATTAAAAAGGTGTGAATAATGGAATGTGAATTTGCAACAGTCAACTCAAATCAAGATGAGATTAAAGCAATCTTTGAAAAGACCAAAACCATTGCGATTATTGGATGCTCGCCTGATACAAGTAAAGCAAGTAATATGGTGGCAAGCTATCTTAAAAATGCTGGATTTACGATTGTTCCGGTTTATCCCAAAGAGGATGAAATCTTAGGAGAGAAAGTCTACAGAAGTCTAAAAGATATTCCTTTTAAAGTGGATATGGTGGATATTTTCAGAAAGCCCGAAGTGATTGCTCAAGTAGTGGATGCGTGTATTGAACGAGGAGACATTGATTGTGTTTGGACACAGTTAGGGTTGGTCAACAATGCTGCAGCACAAAAAGCGTGTGATGCGGGAATGAAAGTGGTACAAAACCACTGCACCAAGATTGAACACAAAGCAATCTTTGGTTAAATCTTACACGTAGGGTTGCTCGCTAAACACAGCGTAGCAACTGTCCCTTTCACTCCATCTTTTCGATTTTTCAAATCGATACTTGCGCCCAATGAATCCGCAGCATTTTTAGCTAAAAACAGACCCAATCCAGCACCTGCTTCTCCTCCCACTCGTTTAAAAGGAGCAAATAGGTCAATGGCTTCATCGATACCAATCCCTTCATCCATCACTTCAACCACTGCGGTGCCTTCGTTTTCATACAGCTTTACATGGATATGTTTACCCTTAGGTGTAAACTTGATGGCATTTTGAATGAAGTTTTGCAAAATATGCGTTAAAAGCGTGGGTTGAATGATGGTAATAAAGGATTTGACTTTACTGTTAAAGTGAAGTCCTATCTCTTTTTGATTGGCCAAAAGTTTGTAGTCGTTCATTTTTGATTGCATGAAGTTGACAATATCCAACTCAATGGGTTTTTCAAATTGTGCCCCTTCGGCTCGTCCCATGTCCAAAATAGAAGAGATCATTTTATTCATGTCATTAATCTCCTTGATGGTCACTTTCAACGTCTCTTCATATCTCTCTGGTTCTCTTTTTTTCATCAGAGTCACTTCATTTTTCAGCTTCACTACGGCCAATGGTGTTTTAAGCTCATGCGCAGCCCCAATAAAAAGCTCTTTTTTAAACTTTACAAAGTTTTGGATTTTATTGGTTAACGTATTAATGGAGTTTGCTAAAGGGTGAAACTCAATAGGCAGTCGCTCTTTATCGATGTGAGTTAAGAAGTTTTCATTCATCTTTGAAAGCTTCTCAGTGATTTGTAAAATTGGTTTAAGAAGGGTTTTTGAAACGGTAAAGGCATACAAAATAACCATGATAAAACCACCCAAACTCAGCAATAAAATGTTATTAAATATTTTACTGAGCATCTTTCGAGAAGAGTTGATGTTTCGCGTGATTTTAATAAATTTATTCGTGGATAAATCAAAAGGATAAATGAGTTGAACGTAGTAGTCATCATCTTGTTTGAAATTGGTGTATTTGATGTCTTTGACATTATCAATGGTAACAATATCAACGTTGACATCACTCAGTGTAATTACGTTAAAATTGGCGGTTTCTATTTTGGATTCTTTACTCACTTTGTAGATGAGTTTTGCATCTGAAAGCAGACCATCTTTGATATCTTCGTAGATGGTTGCTTTGGTGTATCCATAAAAAATAAAGGACAGTGTTATGATAAACAGTGAAGTCGCAAATATAAGCTTTTGATAAAACTGCTTATATATGCTTTTTGAGTATTTCATTTCGAATGAAAATTACAGACCAGATTCATCTTCTGTATTAGGGTAACAGAATCTATATCCTCTTCTTCTGATGGTTTCAATGGTTGAAATACTTAATGGTTTATCCATTTTTTGTCGAATTTGGTTGATTGCAACCTCGATAACATTTGGAGTTACTAATTCTGGTTCTTCCCAGATAGCATCAAGTAATTGCTCTTTAGAAACGATTTGATCTCTGTGTCGTGCAAGGTGTGTTAAGACTTCAAAAGGTTTCCCTTTTAATTCAATCTCTTCACCATCGTACATGATTTTCTCTTCATCAGGGTTGATTGACAGGTCATCAATCTCAATGATGTTTGTTCCACCAAATCGAAGTCTTGCTTCAATTCTTGCTAATAAAATATCAAAATCAAAAGGTTTTTTAATATAATCATCTGCTCCAGATTTCAGTGCTTCAATCTCACTCTCTTTGTCATCTCTTGCTGAAAGGATCACAACGGCAGTTCGTGAACTTCTGTTTTTTACAATTTTACAAAGTTCAATACCATCACCATCTGGTAACATCCAGTCAGTTAATACAAGGTCATAATTTCGAATGTCAATAAAATATTCTGCGTCTTTATAGTTCTCTGCTGTGTCCACTTGGTAACCAAAATCAGTTAAACCCTCTTGAAGTGTTCTGTTTAGTGTGATTTCGTCTTCTATGATTAAAATTCTCATTAAATTAATTCCCTTTTATGTCGCGTTTTTTAAGCTTAAGATTAAGTTAAGTTTAAAATTTTCGGCATTATAGCATAAGATCAGATAAAATTAAAGGGTTTTTAAGGTAAATTTTAAAATTTGTTGAAATTTGAAGGAGTTGCTTTATAAGTAATATGGTACAATTCGATTTTTACTTTCAGTCAATTAACACTATGTTAATAAAAAAAAGATAGAATAAAACCTACAAAACATTAAGGAAACAGATAATGCAAACAAATAACAGAGTATTTAATGGAAAAAGATTGGTTTTAAGTCTGGTGACTACACTGGCACTTACGACAACAAGTCTGCTCGCAAAAGATGTATATGCGACAGTTGATGGTGAAAATATCACGAAAGATGATATTTCAGTGGTTTTAAGAAACCCTAAAATTGATTTTGACACACTGCCAGAAAAAACACAAGAGACTGTAATCAATCAATTGGTTGAAAAAAAATTATTGACTAAGAAAGCACTTTCAAGTGGCATTGAAAAAGAAGCAACCTTTAAAGAGGCATTAGAGAAAATTAAAAAAGATTTGGCTTTAGAGATTTGGATGCAAGAAGAGTTTAAAAAAGTGAGCGTATCAGACAAAGAGATCAAAGAGTATTACACAAAAAACGAAGAGAAATTCAAAACAGATGAAAAACTCAAAGCGCGACACATTCTTTTAAAAGACGAAGCGGCTGCAAAATCAGTGATTAAAGAGCTTAATGGTGCAAAAGACAAATTGGCCAAATTCACAGAGTTAGCAAAAAGTAAATCAACAGGACCAACAGGTAAAAATGGTGGATCTTTAGGTGAATTTTCAGCAAAACAGATGGTACCTGAGTTTTCAAAAGCAGCCAGTGCATTGAAAAAAGGGGCGTACACAAAATCTCCAGTGAAAACACAATTTGGATATCACGTAATCTATTTAGAAGATAAAACACCAGCACAAAAACTCTCTTTTGATGATGTAAAAGTAAAAATCAAACAAGCATTAATCCAAGAGAAATTCAGAAACAATATCAAAGACGTGGTCTCTGAATTAAGAAAAAAAGCAAATATCAGTATCAAGTAAGGAGTAAAAGTGGGAGTCTTAGACGTTGTTAAACCGGGTGTTTTAAGTGGGAGTGAAGCACACAAATTGTTTGAATATGCAAAAGAGAATCAATTTGCAATTCCAGCAGTAAATGTTGTAGGAACAGATTCAGCCAATGCGGTTTTAGAAGCGGCTCACAGAGCAAAATCACCTGTAATTATTCAGTTTTCAAATGGCGGAGCAGGTTTTTTTGCAGGTAAAGGTTTAAAAAGTGATGATGCAGCCATTTTAGGTGGTATCAGTGGTGCGATGCATGTTCACACCATGGCAGAAGCGTATGGTATCCCCGTTATTTTACACACAGACCACGCAGCCAGAAAACTCTTGCCTTGGATTGATGGTCTGCTTGTTGCAGGTAAAAATCACTTTCAAAGAACAGGACGACCTCTTTATACTTCACACATGTTGGATTTAAGTGAAGAGTCACTTGAAGAGAACATTGCTACGTGTGTAGAGTATTTTAGAACCATGTCAGAAATTGATATGATGATAGAAATTGAATTGGGTATTACTGGTGGAGAAGAGGATGGTGTGGATAACACCAATGTGGATAATGCACTTCTGTATACGCAACCAAGTGAAGTGGCGTATGCTCACCAAGAGTTAAGCCAAATCAGTCCTCACTTTACGATTGCAGCCAGTTTTGGAAACGTTCATGGGGTCTATAAACCAGGAAACGTGAAACTCTCACCGGTGATTTTAGATAACTCACAAAAATTCATCCAAGAAAAACTTCAATGCGCTGCAAAACCAGTGAACTTTGTATTCCACGGTGGATCAGGTTCAGAGCTTTCTGAAATTCGAGAAGCGATTGAGTATGGTGTGATTAAGATGAACATTGATACGGATACTCAATGGGCATTCTGGGATGGAGTACGAGAGTATGAAGCGAAAAACAAAGGGTACTTACAAGGCCAAATTGGAAACCCTGATGGAGATGATAAACCAAATAAAGGGTACTATGACCCTAGAAAATGGTTACGAGCAGGTCAAGAGAGTATGATTAAGAGATTAGAAACGGCATACTCTGACTTACAATGTATTGGAAAGAACTAAGCGTTCTTTCCTTACGGTAAATAAATCAATTTACTGAACTCTCTTTTTTTAAATTTCTTCGTTATTCATATTTTCAAATTCAGTCACATACTACAAGTATGCTCCTAACTTTAAAAATTCTCATGCCTCGAACTTTTTCAAAATAGAATTCATTAAATTGATTTGGGATATTTTTTGAGATTTATAAACATCTGCTTCTTAAATTCAAAGTGAAAAGGTGAAAAAGTCATATTTTAGAGTATGTCAAGGAAGAGAAGCATTTTAAAATTGTTTATATGACGCAGAGATACTTTAAAAGATAGTTTTTAATTATTATTCATCGGTAATGAGAGCAAGATTATTGAGTTTATGCCGTTGCAACACATCCAACACTTCCACCACTTTTTGATATTTTACATTTTTATCAATCCGTAATATCACGGAGTCTTGTTTATTTCGTATCTTCATCAACGCCAAGTTCAGTTCATTTAAATTCACCACTTTTCCTTTGTAGGCCAGTTTATCAGGACCAAGTTCAATGGTGATGTTTTTCTCTTCATATTTGGCCTCTTTCGCATCTGAGCTTGGTAAATCCAAAATCAGTGCCAATTCCTCTTTTTTAAATACCGAAGTTACAATAAAGAAAATGAGTAAGATAAAGACCACATCCACTAAGGGGGTGAGGTCGATGTTGAGCTTTTCACGTCGTTTCATAGTTGCGTATTGGCCTCATTTTTTGCTTTGATTTCAAGTTCATCCAACAGGGCAATGAAGTAGTTATAACAAATATGGTGAGGAATGGCAACAATAAGTCCTGCTATGGTTGTAATCAGAGCAATAGAGATACCCGTAGAGAAAATCGTAGGATTTCCTAAACCGCTCTCACTGATGGCTTCAAAGGCTTTTAAAACCCCTATAACCGTTCCTAGTAATCCCAACAATGGAGCCACAGATGCGATGTTTTTTATAAAGTTTAATCCTATTTCCAAACGTTTAATTTCATACTCAATTTGAGCATTGATATTTTTAGTCAAGTCCAGTTTTGAAAGAATCGTTTGAGTGATGTTCTCTTTTCGTGGCAGGGTTAAAAACTTCCAAATAATAATAGTAAAGCCCACGATATTTAAAGCAATGAGAATATAAACAATGATTCCACCTTTTTCAACATATTCCATCAAATCCATAAAACATCCTCAATAATTTTTTGCTTATTGTAGTATAATCTATGTTATGAATGGTATAAACTCCCCCGTAGAAAAAATAAATTTTAATGGTTTTGAACTCTATGTCAAACGAGATGATTTGCTCAGTCACGATTTCAGTGGCAATAAAGCACGAAAATTTTTATATTTTTTAGAGCACGATTTTTCTAAAGTAAAAAAGCTCGTATCCTATGGCTCTGCTCAAGCAAACTCTTTATATTCATTGGCGGTTTTAGCACAACAAAAAAGATGGCAACTTGATTTTTACGTCAATCATATTGCTTCTTATTTAAAAAACAGTCCCGTAGGGAACTATAAAGCGGCACTGAATTTAGGAGCCAATATCATTGAAAAAAAGGGCGATATGCCTATTCATGACTATGTACTTCAATGCATTGATACCACAGATGAAACGCTGCTTTTTTTAGAAGAGGGTGGACGAGTTAAAGAGGCTCAATATGGCATAAAAAAACTGGCATTAGAAATCATACAATGGGCAAAAGATAAAGAGATAGAAAACCTGGAAGTGATGTTACCCAGTGGTACAGGTACGACCGCACTTTTTTTACAAAAGTATCTGCCTTTTAGAGTTTTAACATGCCCTTGTGTAGGAGATGTGAATTATTTAATGAGCCAATTCAGACATCTTGAACCCAACTTACAAAAGTATCCTACGGTTTTAGTTCCAAAGAAAAAATACCACTTTGGAAAGCTCTATACAGAGTTTTATGAACTCTATAAAACTCTTAAAAAACAGACACATATTGAGTTTGAATTACTTTATGATCCTTTGGGATTTCTCACTTTACAAGAGCATCTAAAAAATAAAAAAGAGCAGAGTGTCACTCTTTATATTCATCAAGGTGGAGTATTAGGAAACCCTTCTATGTGTGAACGATATGAAAGAAAAATAAGTTTTTAAGATATATTTTTAACTTAAAGTCGCTATAATGGTCTATCTTGGTAAAGGTGGGATATAAATGAGATTATTGCTCTTTCTTTTTTCCTTATTTCTTTTCACTTTTGCTTATGCAGCACAAGACGTAGAAAAAATTAAACTTCAACTGAACTGGAAATATCAATTTGAGTTCGCTGGTTTCATCGCCGCCAAAGAGAAAGGCTTTTATAAAGAGATGGGCTTGGACGTTGAACTTATTGAGTTTTCTAATCAAGACATCATTCAAGATTTAAAATCTCACGAAGTGACTTATGCACTCTATGATCTATCACTGCTTGCTTATTTGGATGAGCAGATGCCAGTGGTTCTGCTTGCAAACTATTTTAAACGTTCAGCACTCATTTTTGTTGCTCAACAAGATATTATCACTCCGTATGATTTACGCAATAAAATCATCATGGCTTCGCACAATGAATTGACAAACTCAGTTTTGGGTACACTGTTAAATAAGTTTCGTATAACACAAGATCAATACACTTACTATCCTCATAATTTTGGTTCAAAAGAGTTTATTGATGGCAAAGTGGACGTTATGAGTGCTTATATTTCAAATGAACTGTTTGAACTGCAAAAAGCAGGAAAACCGTATAACATTATTGATCCCATTAATTATGGAATCAATGGTTTAGGTTCAAACTTATTTGCCACACAAGAAGAGATTCAAAAAGACCCCATTAAAGCCAAAAAGTTTTTGGATGCGACTAAAAAAGGGTGGCAATATGCACTTAAAAATAAAGAAGAGATGGTTGATATCATCTATAAAAAATATTCGCAACATAAATCAAAAGAGGCCTTGCTGTTTGAAGCCAATGAGGTTGAAAAACTCATCATGCCAGAAATTTATAAAATGGGTGAAATTGATAAAACGCTTTTAAAGAAAAATATTTTTTATTTCATTAATAGTGAGAACTCTTCCAAAAAAATTGATTTGGACAAGTTGATTTTTGAACTCAATGTCAGTACCAATGAGATTGACACTTCAATCTTTTTTACACCCCAAGAGAAAGCCTATGCTGAAGAGAAAAAAGTCATTACGATGTGTATTGACCCTGATTGGATGCCGTATGAAAAGCTTGAAAATGGTGAACATATTGGAATGACATCCGATTATATGAGACTTATTGAGTCTAAAATAGGCATGAGCATCAAACTCATACCAACAAAAACATGGACACAATCAATTGAGTATGCCAAACAAAGAAGATGCGATATTTTATCGCTTGCAATGAAGACAAAAAGTCGCGAAAAATATTTAAATTTTACAGAACCATATTTGACCTTTCCATTGGTGGTTGCAACCAGAAATGATCAATTTTTTATTCCTAATGTCAAAGATGTAATTGCTAAAGAGACCTTGGCCATTGTTCGAAATTATGCTTTTACAGAGATTTTGAAACAAAAATACCCTGATAATAGACTGTTGGAAGTTTCCAGTGTAAGAGAAGGCTTAAAGCTTGTTTCGCAAGGAAAAGTGTTTGGGTTTGTTGGAACTTTAGCAACGGTGGGATATGAGTTGCAAAACTATTATATTGGGGAATTAAAAATTGCAGGAAAATTTGATGAACAGTGGGAGTTAGGAATTGGTGTACGTAATGATCAGCCAAAACTTTTAAGTTTACTAGATAAAGTCATTGAAACCATTAATACGGGGAATCAACAAGAGATTTTGAATAAATGGGTCGCGGTTAAATATGAAAAATCAATGGATTATGCCTTGATAACACAAATTGTTGTTTTCTTTTTAGCGGTGATTATTCTAATCATTATTCGAAATACGCAGCTGAAGAAATACAATGAAAAAATCGAATCACAATCCAAAAAACTCTCTGAAACCAATGACGAGCTTCATATCACTAAACAGCAACTGGAGAAGTCTTTAAAAAGTACGGAAGTACTCTTTGATTGTGTTTTAGATGCGGTGTTTGTGTTTGATTCTCAAATTTGTATTGATGTGAATGATGCCGCCGTTAAAATTATGGGTTATAACTCTAAAGATGAGATGAGAGGGTTACATATACGGCATTTTTCTCATCCTAACTCTTTTCAAGAAGTCAGACGAAAATTCAGACAAAGCACTTCTGTGTATGAGTCAAAAGCACTTCGAAAAGATGGTACCAGTTTTCCTGTGTTGGTCAAAGGAAGCAATGTGGTATTAAATGACAGAGAGGTGAGAATCTCTGCTTTGGTTGATATTTCTGAAGTGAAGAAAAAAGAGCAACTGTTGACTCAACAAAATAAACTCGCAGCCATGGGAGAGATGATTGGAAATATTGCACATCAATGGCGACAACCGCTCAATATTGTCAGTACAACCGTAACAGGACTCAAACTGCAATTGGAGTATGGTGGATTTAAACAAGAAGATGCCGTTGTTGAACTGGAACGACTCAATAATACCGTACAGCACCTCTCCCAAACCATTGATGACTTTAGGAACTTCTTTAAACAAGATAAAGAGAAAAGTACATTCAGTATCAAAAGTCTGTTAGAAAAAAATATGCATTTGCTTGAAGGGATGTTAAAAAGCAATCAAATTGAACTCATTTATGAAAATGTAGACAACGTCACCATTCATAATTTTGAAAATGAGTTTTTACAAGCACTGTTAAACATCATTTATAATGCCAAAGATGTGCTTCAAAATAAAGAGACTGAACGGTACATTTTCATCAATGTCAAAAAAAGAGAAAATAACTGGGTGGAGCTTTCAATTAAAGATAACGGTGGCGGTATAGCAAAAAATATCATTGAACATATTTTTGAACCCTATTTTACCACTAAACACAAAAGTCATGGCACAGGTATTGGGTTGTATATGACACATCAAATCATTGTAACGCATATGGGTGGAAAAATTGAGGTGGGCAATACCAAATACTACTATAATGAGAAGCAATATGAAGGTGCTGATTTTAAGATTCATCTGCCACTTTGACTAAAATTTACTTTTATTTCGATATAATCTACGACTATGAAAAAAGATAATATTATACTAATGGGTTTTATGGGTGTTGGAAAAGGCACCATTGCACGAGCACTGGCAAAAGAGTCAAAAATGTTTGCTATTGATACAGATGATTTAATTGAGAGTTTACAAAATCAAAAGATAAAAAAAATATTTGCCCAATACGGGGAAGCACATTTTCGAAGTTTAGAGCAAGAGTGCGCCAACTGGATTGAGCAAAATGTTCAAGGAACCATCATCTCAATTGGTGGAGGCTTTTTTAAACGTCCTAATTTTAAAAATTTAGGCACCATCATCTACTTACAATCAACATTTGATGGGATTTTAAATCGAATTAATGCTGCACCAAATGCCAAAAAAAAGCTCAAAAAAAGACCACTGTTACAAAACATTGAAGAGGCACGAAAACTCTTTGATGAACGACAACCGATTTATGCAGATGTTGCCAATATCGTTGTAAACGTAGAGAACAGAGAGATCGACGATATTGTACAAGAGATTATTGAAAAGACAAGATAGAGGACAAGATGAAAATTATTAACACAAAAGATGCTGATTTTAAAGCACAATTTGAACAAATCTTAGCACGAGCAAAAACAGATATTAAAGAGGTTTCATCAATTGTTACGAGTATCATTGATGATATTGTAGAGAATAAAAACCAAGCCATCAAAGAGCACATTGCCAAATTTGACAAATGGGATGTGAAAAGCGACGAGCAGTTACAAATTGACCCAGCAGATATGAAAAAAGCGTACGATAAGCTTGATCATAAATTAAGAAGTGCCTTGCATATGGCGTATGACAGAATCAAATCGTATCATGAAAAACAACTGCCAAAATCATGGGTTGATTTTGAAAAAAATGGAACGATTTTAGGGCAAAAAGTAACGCCTGTTGACAGAGCGGGGCTATATATCCCAGGTGGAAAAGCAGCGTATCCAAGCTCACTTTTGATGAATGCCATTCCTGCAATTGTAGCAGGAGTTGAAGAGATTGTGGTGTGCACTCCCACTCCTAATAATGAAGTCAATGAACTGTTGCTAGCTGCGTGTCACCTGTGTGGAATCACAAAAGCTTTTAAAGTAGGAGGAGCAAGTGCTGTTGCAGCCATGGCATATGGTACTGAAACTATTCCAAAAGTCGATGTAATTACTGGACCAGGAAACATCTTTGTGGCAACTGCGAAGAAGTTGGTTTTTGGAGAAGTACATATTGACATGATTGCAGGACCCAGTGAAATTGGTATTTTAAGTGATGGCAGTGCAAACCCTCACTACTTAGCCATTGACTTGCTTTCACAAGCAGAACACGATGAGATGGCCAGCTCAATTATGATTACGACATGTGATGAAATTGCAAACTATACCAGTAAAGAGGTGGAGAACTATTTGGAGACTCTTTCTCGACGTGAAATTGCAAAAAAATCGATTGATGAAAGAGGGGCAATTATCATTGCTCAAAACATGGATGAAGCAATTGATTTGATGAACGAGATTGCACCTGAACACTTAGAAGTGATGACGCACAATCCTTTTGAACTCTTACCAAAAATCAAACATGCTGGAGCTATTTTCTTAGGTCAAAATACACCTGAACCTATTGGGGATTATATTGCAGGTCCAAACCATACACTGCCTACAGGAAGTACAGCGAAGTTTTATAGTCCATTGAATGTGGAGAACTTCTTGAAGAAATCTTCAATTATTAACTTCTCAAAAGAAGCCATTGATGAGTTGGGTGAAGCGTGCGCACTGCTTGCAGATACGGAAGGTTTAACAGCGCACGCAGAGTCTGTACGTGTACGATTACGTAACGAACACTAAGAAGGAACAACTATGAGTTATATGAAAGATTGGTTCACTGAAGATGAAGATGACATCTTTATGGGAAGCCCAAAATCAAAATTCTTTGACATTGTACAACAAGCCAGTGAGGATGTGGTGCAAGATGAAATTGATAAAATCATTGAAAAATTTGCAGTGATGGAAATCTTGCTTTCAAAAGAGCATGGAGAGCATTTTGACATTGACAAGATGTTGTATCAATATGCATTTGAAAATTCAGATGAAGTAGAGAAGATGAAAAAAGGTCTCTACATGGAGTTCGCAGGCGAAATTATCTGTAGATTAGACTCATAAGGTGTAGTATAGTGGAAGCGTTAGAAGATGTAAAACAACAAATACGACTCTTTGTTCAAGAGTGTAATGACAAAAAGTCTTTAGAGCTTTTAGATTTATTGGCAACAGGAAAAATGTTGCGAAGTAAATTGGTTCTAAAAATTGCAGGAGTAAATGTAGAGACCATCAAACTGTGTGCAATCATTGAGATGATTCACGCGGCATCACTTCTTCATGATGATGTGATTGATGAAGCCGATACCAGACGAGGCGCCCCTTCAGTAAACGCCTTGCATGACAATAAAACGGCCATCATGTTTGGAGATATTCTTTATTCTAAAGCCTTTACAGAACTTTCACAAATGGACAAACGTGTTGCGTACACAGTTTCTAACGCCGTAACACTTTTAAGTATTGGTGAGATGTTGGACGTGGATTTAACCCAAAGTTTCAACAGCGACTATGATAAATACATCGATATGATTTATAAAAAAACAGGTTCATTGATTGAAGCGGCAGCAAAAGCAGCTGCTATTATGGCACAAAAAGATGAAGAAAAATTTGCTCTGTATGGAAAAAATCTGGGACTGGCGTTTCAAATGATCGATGATATTTTAGACATCACTCAAGACTCTGAAACATTAGGAAAACCTGCGATGCTTGACTTTGTTGAAGGAAAAGTAACAATTCCTTACTTGCTGTTACATGAAAGAATTGAAGATAAACAGACATTAGAAGATTTGTATAAAGTACCATTAAATCAAGAGCAACAAACGTGGATTAAAGATCAAATGATTCAAACTGGTGCACTTGCTGAAGCGATTAAACAAGCAAAAGTGCTAGGTCAAGAAGCCATCGATGCACTCCAAGATGAAAACAGTGAAGATTTAATTATGATTATGAAAGCGATGATTGAAAGAGAGTTTTAATAAATGAGCTATTTAAGTATCAGTTTCACACACAAAAATACCGACATTCAAACCAGAGAGAAATTGGCATTTTCTGATGATAACATGGTTGAAGCCTATCTCAAAACGATTTTAGATAACTCTATTATTCGTGAAGCAGTTTTATTGTCAACCTGTAACCGAGTGGAGATTATGACCACGGTTAATGATATAGAGCAAGCCAAAGAGGTGATTTTAAAAACACTTTCAAACTACTCTACGGTTGATTATGAGGAGCTTTCTAACCGTGCAGACATGTATGACAACACGGGAGCGATTCATCACCTCTTTACAGTGGCTTCTGCCTTGGACTCTTTGGTCATTGGAGAGACTCAAATTGTAGGGCAGCTCAAAGATGCCTATCGACTTTCCCTTGCAAAAGGACACTGTTCACAAGGCATTACGCGTGCCATGACCTACGCGTTTAAATGTGCAGCTGCTGTTCGAACTGCGACCAGTTTAGGAACAGGTTCTGTTTCAGTTGCAAGTACGGCTGTGGCTAAAGCCAAAGAGATTATTCACGATACACAAAATGTAAAAGCGCTGGTTATTGGTGCAGGTGAGATGAGTGAATTGACGATTAAACACCTTATCTCTTCTGGATTTGATGTGGTATTAGTCAGTCGAAACATTAAAAAAGCCAAACTGCTTGCAGATACCTTTGATAAACCTATTTGCGTTGAACCGTATGAAAAAGTAACACAACTGTTAAATGAAATTCCCGTGATGATTACAGCAACTTCTGCTCCGTATCCCATTATCAAACAAAACATGGTGCAAGAGTGCAGTTTCAACCGATATTGGTTTGATATTGCCGTACCACGAGATATTGATGACATTAAAAGCAATCATCTTCAAATCTTTGCGGTGGATGACTTACAAGATATTGTGAATGAAAACATGAGTTTGCGAGCTGAGAGTGCGAAACAGGCTTATTTGATTGTTAATCAACTCTCTATGGAGTTCTTTGAGTGGTTAAAATCTTTAGAGATTGAACCTGTAGTAAAACAACTCTATCTAAAAGCCAATGATGTGGTACAAAAAAAAGTTGAAAATGCCATTAAAAAAGGCTTTGTGGATGCAAGCAATGAAGAAAATATTCGAAAACTGTGTGAAACAGTCTTAACAGAGTTCTTGCATGAACCAACCAAGCAACTTAAAACTATCTCTCAAAATGTAGAGTGTGATGTTGTTTTAGGTGCCGTGCAATCAGTATTTGGACTGCAAAACGATTCCAATATGTTCCACCAATGTGAACACGCTATAAAATTTAATAACTAGGAAAATGTGAATGAAATTCAGTAAAATGTTTATCCCAACAACCAAAGAGACACCAAACGATGCAACGCTTCCATCGCATCAGTTTTTAGTACGTGCAGGATTTATTGCACAAACAGGTGCAGGAATTTATGACTTTATGCCGTTGGGAAAAATTGTTTTAGATAAAATCAGAGCGATTGTAAAAGAGGAGATGGATGAAGCCGGAGCCAATGAAGTACAGTTTGGTTTTGTAACGCCATTAAGCCTTTGGCAAGAGTCAGGTCGAGCCACGACAATGGGACCAGAGCTTTTACGATTTAAAGACAGAAAAAATGCGGATTTTGTTCTCAGTCCTACCAATGAGGAAGCGGTTGTAAATATGGTAAAAAATAGAATCACTTCATACAAAGACCTGCCTATTAATCTTTATCAAATCTATACAAAATTCAGAGATGAAGCACGACCAAGATTTGGTTTAATGCGAGGACGAGAGTTCTTGATGAAAGATGCTTACTCTTTTCATGCCACACAAGAGGATTTGGTGCGAGAGTTTGAACTCATGGAAGCAACCTATAAAAGAGTCTATGAGAGATTGGGATTAGAGTTCAGAGTGGTTGAAGCAGACTCGGGTGCCATTGGAGGAAGTGGTTCAAAAGAGTTTCATGTTCTTGCAAACTCAGGGGAAGACACCATTGTTGTATGTGATTCATGTGATTATGGTGCGAACATTGAAGCAGCAAAAAGAAAGAAACGACACTTTACGCCTTGGTTTGAAAACACTGAAATCGATGTGAAACAAGAGAGAGTGGAAACCGTTGGGTTTAAAACCATTGAAGAAGTGAGTAACTTCTTGAGTGTCTCACAAGCGCAAACGATTAAAGCTGTGATTAAAACTGCCGTGTATGAAGAAGAGAAAAAAGTGGTGGTCTTTTTTGTTCGAGGAGATGATGAACTTGAAGAGACCAAAGCGTGTAACTCGGTGGATGCTTTAGAATTGCTTGATTCAAGTGAAGATGAGATTACACAAGCTGGACTTTGTGCAGGTTATGTAGGACCATTTAATCTGCCTGCAGGTATCACATTTGTTATTGATGAAGAGATTAAAGGGGAGCACGGTTTGGTGTGTGGAGCCAATGAAGAGAACTACCACTTAACAGGTACGGACCTTTCATCACTTAAAGATGCAACCTATTTTGACTTAGTTGCGGTACAAGAGGGGGATAAATGTAACTGTTGTGGTGGAGAACTTCGATATACTAAAGGGATTGAAGCAGGGCACATCTTCCAATTGGGAAGCAAATACTCTGAAGCAATGGAGGCAAACTTTTTAGATGCCAATGGAAAATCTCAACCCTTTATCATGGGATGTTACGGAATTGGTGTATCACGACTCGTAGCAGCAGTGATTGAACAAAACCATGATGAAAAAGGGTGTATTTGGACAAAAACAACGGCACCATTTTTAGTGGATGTGATTGTATCAAATGCTAAAAAAGATGATGAACTTAATGCCGGCCTTGAAATCTATGAAGGATTGAAAAAAGCAGGTATTTCAACCATTATTGATGACAGAACCAAAGAGCGATTTGGTTTTAAAATGGGTGACTTTGAACTCATTGGTTTCCCATACGCTGTGGTTGTAGGTAAAAAACTCACTGAAGGGTTTGTTGAAATTGTGGAGAGAAAAACGCTAGAGAAACAAGAGGTGGCTTTAGATAAAGTGGTTGAAACCCTTCAAACTTTAATTGCACAATAAGGATAAGCGATGGATATGATTTTTGAATATGCAGTGAATATCATCTATGCACTGTTGATTTTTTTTATTGGTAAGTGGGTAGCTAAAGAGTTGACTGGATTCATTGCAAAAATGATGCATAAAAATCCAAAACTTGATGACATGTTGATTAACTTCTTTGAAGATATCTTATACTACTTATTGCTTGTAGTAGTGATTCTTACAGCCTTAGAGCAAGTAGGCGTTGAGACCACTTCATTCCTAGCTGTGCTTGGTGCTGCTGGTTTAGCGGTTGGTTTGGCTTTAAAAGATTCGTTGTCAAACTTTGCGTCTGGAGTAATGCTGATTTTCTTTAAACCTTTTAAAGTAGGTGATGTGGTAACAGCTGGTGGTGTGACAGGGAAAGTAACAGAGATTCATCTGTTTAATACGGAGTTTACAACACCCGATAATCAAAAGATTTTAGTACCCAACTCAGGTATCACTGGTGGAAACATCGTTAACATTAATGCACATGAAAAACGAAGAGTCGATTTGGTTGTGGGGATTGGTTATGATGATGACATTAAAAAAGCCAAAGAGGTGTTAACTTCAATTATCAATGCCAATGAAAAAGTATTGCTTGATGATGGTATCACCGTTGCCGTGAGTGAACTGGGCGATTCATCAGTGAACTTTGTAGTACGAGCATGGGTAAACACACCTGATTATTGGGATGTAAAGTTTAACCTGACTGAAACCATTAAAACAACATTTGATGCAGAGGGTATCTCTATTCCTTATCCTCAAACCGATGTACACGTATACAAAGAGAAAAAATAACTTCATACGCGTACCTTCTACGCTTGAACCTATTTTAAACGCTTTACAAGAACAAGGCATTGCTCCTGTTCTTGTAGGCGGTTGCGTTCGAGACTTCTATTTAGATAAACCCATTAAAGATTATGATATTGAACTCTTTGGTTGCAGCGATGAAGCTGTGATTGAAAAGACCCTTTCACGCTTTGGTGAGATAAAGTTTGTGGGAAAAAGTTTTGGTGTGTATAAACTGCATGTGGACAGTGATGAGTTTGACTTTGCGTTGCCAAGGCGAGAAGAGAAAACAGGAGTTGGGTATACGGGATTTGAAGTCACTTGCGATGCCAGCATGGATTTTATAACCGCAAGCTTACGCCGTGATTTCACCATGAATGCCATGGGGTTTGACTATACTACTCAAACATTTTTAGACCCACACAATGGTTTAGAGGATTTAAAAAAAGGAACTCTTCGGCATATTAAAGATGAAACTTTTGTGGAAGACCCCTTACGTGTCTATCGTGCCATACAGTTTTGTGCACGTTTTGATTTAACGTTGCATGAAGCAACCTTTTCTTTATGTCAATCTATAGTTAACTCTGGCGAATTAGAAGCGCTTTCTAATAACCGTATCTTTGAAGAGTTTAAAAAACTGCTTCTGAAATCAAAAAAACCCTCACGTGGCTTTGAACTGCTTAAAGATTTAAATATCCTGCCTTATTTTCCAGAACTTGAAGCTCTTGTAGGGTGTGAGCAAGAACCAGAATATCACCCAGAAGGGGATGTGTGGGTGCATACACTGATGTGCCTTGATGAGATGGTGAAAATCCAAACCACCGATGAGAGTGAAAAACTGTTATTGATGTTGGCAATTTTATGTCATGATTTGGGAAAACCAATGACAACGGAAATCATTAATGGAAAAATCACCTCTTATAAACATGAAAAAGAGGGAGTAGCTCCTACGCTTTCATTTTTAGAGCGTTTAACCAATGACAAAAAACTCATCAAAGCGATTGTGCCTTTAGTGGAGTATCATTTAGCACCTTTTCAACTCTTTTTACAACAATCCTCACTTAAAGCCGTCAAACGATTGGCAAGCAAAGTCAACATTGAGCTGTTGTGTAAAGTGGCCTTGGCTGATTGTAAAGGACGAACACTTCCAGATAGTTCTAAGTGTGATAAAGCCATAGCGTGGCTTTTAGAAACGGCACAAGAACTCAACGTGAAAAATGAAGCAGAAAAGCCTTTAGTCTTGGGAAGAGATTTACTTCAACTGGGGATGCAACCCTCACAAATGTTCAGTGAAATTTTAGAGTTTGCATATGAACTGCAACTGGACAATCCCAATAACGATAAAGAGCAGATTCTAAAAGCGATTAAGAAACACTATCTATGAGATACTTAGGGATTGACTTAGCGTGGTCAAGCAATAACATTACCTCTTTAGCACTCATTGAAGAGAATCAATTGTTGGAAGTTGTTGATTTACAAAGTACACAAGAAATCGTTGAATATATTAAAGAAAAAAAGCCTGATAAAATAGGCATCGATGCACCACTGCTTATTGAAAATGAGCAAGGTAATCGTCAAATAGAGAAAAACTTCTTAAAAGACTTTTCCAAATACAAACTGGGAGCCTACCCCGTTAATCGCACACTTTTTAAACGTTTGTATAAAGAGATACGAGGCGAAGAAATTGCAAACAGTATTGAATACACATTAAGAGAGAATCTTTTTGAAGTCTATCCTCATGCAACCATCATACAACTCTTTACAAAAGATCATGTCTTGCCTTATAAACGTAAAAAGGGAAGAGATGTTCAATATATAAAAGAGCAACTGCAACGATATGCCGAATATCTTTCACTGTATATTTGTAATATTCCTGATATGAATATCCCGCATGCAAAAGGGAAGCAACTTAAAACCACTGAAGACAGACTCGATGCCATTTGTTGTGCATTAACCCTTTGGTACGGTTTTAAGCATGGACATCACTCTTATGATAATCTGCTGATTGTCCCTCAAAAACTACACATATAATCCACACGTAACATCGTATACTTTCTGAAATCAAGTAAAGGAAGAAGTATGCAAAAGTTAAAATCAATTGTTGTTGCCTCAGTACTTATTGCTGCAACAAGTATGATGGCTGAGAGTCATAATATGAATAACATGGATCACTCTAAAATGAATCATGCACAAATGAATCATGACATGGGACAAGGTAATGCAATGGCGTATCACAATGAGATGATGACACGAGAAGGGTTCAATGTAATATTAAGCAGTGAGAAACCATTGACCAATGGAAACAATGAAATGCACATCATGATTGGACACCAAGGAATGATGATCAATGATGCACAAGTGAAAGTGAAATTCTTCATGCCAGAGATGCCAGGTATGCCATATATGGAACATAAAGGTAATGCAAAATTTGAAAACGGTAAATATAAGTGTGATGTGAATTTAAGTATGAACGGAACATGGCAATACCAAATCAAGTTTAAAACAGCCGATGGAAAAGTTCAAATGGTTAAAGGGAGTGTAAACTACTGATGTTTAAAAAATCTCTTTGGCTTATCTTCTTAGCAGCGCAATTGAGTTTTGCCCAAAATATACAGTCGCTTATTGATAAAAGTCTTGAACAAAACTATACGATTCAAGGGTTAGAAAAAGCAATAAAAACGGCTGATGAGAACATCAAACTCTCTACAAAGTGGCAAAACCCGACATTAACATTTGGTGTAAATGATGTGCAATCAGGAGATATCAGTCGAAGAGATTTAGAACCCATGCAAGCTCAATATATTGGAGTTTCGCAAGTGGTTCCTTTAAGCAGTCGTTTAGACATACAAGAGCAAATCGCCAAAAAAGACAGAGCCATCACGGCTTTGGTTTTAGAGGATAAAAAACTGCAACTCAAATCTAAAATCATAGAGTTGGGATACTCTATTGTGGTTTTAGAGAAAAAAAAAGCACTTTTTAAAACCTATTTGCACAACATTGAACAACTTAAAGCACTCACCACAGCACTGTATGAAAATGACCAAACATTGCAAACAGAGAGTTTAAATGTGGAAGTGTTGTATCATAAAACGCTTTTAAACATTGAGCGATTGGATAACATCATTGCAAACTTGTATCTCAAACTTGAAGAGATAACACAGCAAAAAGTTGAGCATCTTGAAGTGGCATTAGAAACCACTCAAAAGCATTTGAATATTGATTATTTGAGTCATCCAAAAATCAAAATTCAAGAGCTTAAAATCAAACGGTTTTTAGACCAAGAGGCACTGGAGTATGAAAAGAAAATTCCCGATGTGAAACTCAATATGGCGTATTTTCAAAGAGATGATAAGTATGAAGACTACTTTAACTTCTCTTTGGGGATTCCATTGGCCATTTATGGCAGTGAAAATATCAAAGCTTTGCAAGCGAAGTCAAAGTCGTATGAAGAGAGAAGCAAACTTGAAGATTTGAAAACAAATTTTCAAACCAATATTGCACAAATTCAAAATGAACTTGATATGAGTATACGAGCATTGGAAATTTTACAACAAAGCATTATCCCTACCAAACAAAAAATGCAAGAGGCCGTTGAGGTGTATAACTCTTTACAAAAAATCAAACCTCAAGCAGTGATACAAAATCTCAATGAGCTTATCAGCTTTGAGTTTGAGGTTTTAGATGAACAAAAAAACTATTACAATAATTTAGCACAAGCCATCTATTATGGCTACGCTTGGAGCAATCAATGAAAACACTACTTACTTTGATAATACTGTTCGTGCTTATGACACAAGCTAGCAGTGCAAAAATTTTAGAAGCCAAACAACTCTTTAACAAAGAGGTGGTTGAGGTTGTTAAAAAAAATATTCATGAACAAAAAACCTTTTATGGAAACACCGCTGTAAGTACAAGTGCCATTGAAGATGTGGTGATACGTTTTGATGGATATATTACGAACTTAAATGCTTCAAAAGATTATATGCTCTTAAAAAAAGGAGAGCCACTTTTCTCTGTTGATTCCAATGAAGTGCAAACGATTCAAAAAGAGTTACACATTGTAAAAAGCATCAATGAAAAACTCTATGCAAGTGCCTATGAAAAACTGATTGCTTTAGATATTGATACTAAGATGCTTCAAAAGATAAAATCGTCATCGAAAGCTTTAGATGAGGTGAGTTTTTATACGCCTTTTAATGCACTGGTTTTAAAACGAAACATCAATAAAGGAAGCTTTGCTAAAAAAGGGCAACTGCTTTTACAATTGGCCAATATTGACCAACTTTGGTTTATTGCTAAAGTCTATCAAAACGATGTGGCATCACTCAAAGAGGGGATGAAAGCTTTAGTCAAGATTGATGGTGTTGAGCAAGTGTTAAAAACAAGAGTTGATTTTGTCTACCCTTATTTGGATGAAAAGAGTCAAACGGTGGACGTGCGATTTGTGGTGCAAAACCAAGACTTACAACTGCGTCCCAATATGTTTGGAAAAGTACAAGTGATGATTCAAAGCAAAGAGGCATTGGTATTGCCTAAAACAGCTGTGATTACCAAAGGGGAAAAACACTATGTTTTCTTGTTTTTATCACAACAAGAGTATGAACCAATAGAGGTCACAGCAAAACGAATCTCAAGCAGTGAATATGAGATTATCAGTGGGGTAAAAGAGGGTGAAAAAGTAATCAACAATGCTCTTTTTTTACTTGATTCAGATGCCCTAACCAATGCTTTATACAAAAGTGGCGGTGATGATTGGGATAATGAGGATTGGTAGGAAAACATCATGGTTGAAAAAGTAATATCATACAGTGTAAAAAACCGATTTATCATTCTGTTTTTATGTGCCGTTTTAGCAGTGGCGTCTTTATGGTCGGTTAAAAACACCAGCCTTGATGCTTTGCCAGACCTTTCACCTCCACAAGTGATTGTGCAAGTCAAATGGCCAGGGCAAAGTCCTAAAACCATTGAAGAACAGATTTCATACCCTTTGATTTCAAACTTGATGAGTCTGCCAAACATTGAAACCGTTCGAGCCATGAGCAGTTTTCAAAATGCATTGATTTATGTTATTTTCAAAGATGGCAGTGATTTATACGATGCAAGAAACCGTATCTTAGAACAGCTCTCAACGTTGCAAGGAACTTTTCCACAAGGTGCGAGTGTGGCTATTGGACCAGATGCCACTGGGGTTGGTTGGGCGTATGAGTATGCTCTTAAATCAGATACTAAAACACTAGCCGAGCTTCGAACGCTTCAAGATTATTACTATAAGTTTGCACTATTAGGTGTGGATGGGGTTTCTGAAGTTGCATCCATTGGTGGCTTCATTAAAAATTATGAAATCACACTCAACCAAGACAGGCTCGTGCAGTACAATGTCAGCATCAATGAGGTGCAACAAGCCTTAACAAAAAACAACGATGACAAAGGGGGTCGACTCCTTTTAGAAAATGGCTTTGAGCATATCATCACTGCCCGTGGATATTTACAAAGTGTGGTGGATATTGAGAATATCACCGTCAAAACCATTGGCAGCAATCCTTTAAAAATAAAAGACATTGCACAAGTTAATGTCACTTCAAGCAACCGTCGAGGGATGGCGGATTTAAATGGAGAGGGTGAAACCGTTGGGGGAATCATCGTTGTACGATATGGTGAAAATCCCTATAAAGTCATCAAAGCTGTAAAAGAGAAACTGAAAACTCTTCAAGTGCCTGATGTGGAAGTAGTAGAAACCTATGACAGAAGTTCTCTGATTGATAAAGCCATTGATACACTCAAACATACACTCATAGAAGAGAGCATCATTGTGATGATTGTAAGTGGGTTGTTTCTGTTTCACTTTAGAAGTGCGTTGATTATCATCATTACGTTGCCATTGACCGTGTTGTTTGCCTTTTTACTGATGAAGTTTTTTAACTTGGGTTCAAACATCATGAGTTTAGGAGGGATTGCCATTGCCATTGGTGCGATGGTGGATGCCACCATTGTCATGGTTGAAAATGCCCATAAACACTTGCAAAACAAAGAAAACCTCACTTCCCAAGAGCGCATGGATATAGTCGTGCAATCAGCCAAACAAGTAGGGCGTCCTATCTTCTTTGCACTGGTGTTAGTCGTGGTCTCTTTTTTACCTATTTTTGCATTGACGGGTCAAGAGGGACGTCTCTTTTCCCCATTGGCATTTACGAAGTCGTTTGCCATGATTGCTGGGGCAGTTATCTCAATTACACTCGTACCAATTTTGATGATTTATTTTATCAAAGGGCGTATTGTGCCTGAAGATAGAAACTATTTGAATAAGTTTTTTGTGAAGTTGTATTCGCCTCTACTCAAGCTTGCCTTGAGATTTCGATACGCGGTGGTAGCTGTTTTTGCGGTGACGGTGATGGCAGCTTATCCGGTGTATAAAAACATGAACTGGGAATTCATGCCCATGATGAACGAGCAAACCTTTATGTATATGCCTGTTACTCCGTATGGTATCGGTGTGGATTTGGCCAAAGAACTCACGCAAAAAACCAATGAAGTTTTAAAATCATTTCCAGAAGTACAGACGGTGTTTGGTAAAGCAGGGCGAGCAGACACAGCAACTGACCCAGCCCCATTGGCCATGATTGAAACTATTATTCAGTTTAAACCAGAAGAGCAATGGCGTGAGGGCATGACCTATAAGCAACTCATGAAAGAGATGGACCAAAAACTTCAAGTGGCGGGTTTGATTAACTCATGGACCTATCCTATTCGAGGACGAATTGATATGTTACTCACAGGGATTCGAACCCCATTGGGAATTAAGCTTTATGGAAACGACCATGAGAAACTGGAAGAAGTAGCACTGCAAATTGAGCAAACACTCAAAAAGTTTGACAAAACGTTGAGTGTCTCAAGTGATAAAATCAACTCAGGATATTATTTGGATATTGCTTTAGAGCAAGAAGCCTTGGCACGGTATGGAATTACCAAAAATGATGTGTTAAGCACCATCTCTTTAGGTGTGGCAGGAACACAAGTCTCTACGATGTTTGATGGCTTAGAGCGATATCCAATCAGTTTGCGATATGAAATGAGTCAACGTGAAGATATCACTACACTCAATAACTTGCAAATCAAAACCAAGTTAGGGTTTCAACCTTTAAGTACTTTTGCAAAGCTTGTTTATGAAGAGGGACCATCGGTGATTAAGTCTGAGAAGGCATTGAATGTAAACTTTATTTACATCACCCCAAATCAAGAGATTTCAGCCAAAGCGTATAAAGATGAGGCCAAAGAACTCTTAAAAAGCATCGAGTTGCCCTCAGGCTTTTATATGGAGTGGGCAGGACAAAGTGAGTATTTAGAGAGTGCCATGAAACGTTTAGTGTATATCATTCCTTTGACGTTTGTGATTATCTTTTTGCTTATTTTCTTTGCACTAAGAAACATGATTTATACAGCAATCATATTCTTCACCTTACCGTTTGCACTCACGGGTGGGATATTTTATTTGGAGTATTTGAACTTTAATATCTCAATTGCTGTGATTGTGGGATTCTTAGCGTTGCTTGGAGTAGCAGCAGAAACCTCGATTGTGATGTTGGTTTATTTGCATGAAGCGATGTTGGAACTCAAAGAGAAGTGTTTAGAGGAAATCAATAAAACGCACATTTTCCATGCCATTTATAAAGGAGCAGTGTTACGACTTCGTCCAAAACTCATGACACTCTTTGCTATTTTAGGGGGGCTTATTCCTATCATGTATATTGATGGAGTGGGAAGTGAAGTGATGCAACGAATTGCTGCACCGATGATTGGAGGAATGATAAGTTCAGCCTTTTTAACGCTGATTATTATTCCTTCAATTTTCTATATCTTAGCCATTCGTAAAAAAGGTGAGATGGGACGCGTTGATTTATCTCATTAATTACGGAGTGATGATGGCATTCTCGCTGCCATTGGCTACTGCGTAAATCGTCACGCCATATAATCGAGCATAATACTTCATCAACAGTTTTTGTAACACTGGCTCAATAGAGGGTGTAAACCAGGCATTGTTTGAAATAGAAATCATCTGTTTGACTCCATTGAGATTCTCAAAAATCTCATGTGTGGTGGTCTCATAACAAATGGCATTTCTAAACGACTCCCCTTTGATATTAAAATCTGTAGGTGCAGTAGCTCTAGTGTAGTCTTTAGCCCCATTGTAAAAGGTGTCATTGATAAAGTTGCGAAGCACTTCAGGAAGCGGTACGGCTTCTCCAAAAGGCACAAGTACCACTTTGTTGGCTACACTCATTTTCCCTTGTGAAAAGTGATAGGTTGAGTTATGGTAAAGCTCTCCTTCTTTAAACAAAGAACCCAAAACAATCTCAATGTAAAACGATTTCTCTTTAAGTTTATCCAGTAAAACATCGTTTTGATTCAGAAGCAATGGCAAGGTGGTTTCAGGTAAGATAATCAACTCTTTGTCTTCCCAAATGGCATTATCAATGAGAGTCAAATTAAGTTCAATGATTTTATTTAAATTGCTTCTTTTCCACTTCTGCTCTTGTGCAATTTCCAGTTGAGGCATGGCAATATCAAGTTTACTTGTAATCATTGTTGGCGTACCAAACTGCACGGCAAATACTAAAGGAATAAGTGCAATGAGTCGAAACTGTGTCACCATCGCCATACTTAAAACGATGAGCATAAATGAGAGTTTATCGATATCAAAATAGCTGTGCACAAAGAGCAGTTCAGGGTTGAACCAGTTAAATCCAAAAGGTTCTAAGAAACTCAATCCAATCAGTGCCAGTGAACGAAAGATGATATTGTCTATAATAGTGCACGCAAAAAAGAGAAAACCATAAAACAAAGCAAAGCCTAAAATCACTAGAGGGATTAAGTAAGCAAGTTCATAATAGGTAAAACTGAAACCCACCCAATAAAACCATAAAATGCCCACAAAAAAACCAGCCATAAAGAGTGCTTGACGAGGCACACGCAAAAAGTGATAAATCGCCAAAAGAGCTAAAAGTGTATGCAAAAGTTTGAATTCAATCTCAAAGAGGCTTAAATAGATAAAAGCACTGAAAAAAAAGCTGGTATACAAGCCTTTTATTATATTTGTTTTGTTAGAATTTATGCGTTTTATTAAAAACATAAAAAATACTCATAAAGGAAATTTGATGGGACAAGGTGGAGATTTAATAAGCTCATTATTACCTCTGGTTGCATTATTTGCAATTTTTTATTTTCTAATCATTCGACCGCAACAAAAACAAGCTAAACAGCATAAAGAGATGGTTGCTAACTTAAAAAAAGGTGATAAGATTGTAACACACGGTGGCTTAATGGTTGAAATTACTAAAGTAGAAGAAGAGTACTTAATTGTTAAAAACCATGACAACAGTGAAATGAAACTTGTTCGAGAGTTTGTTTCTAAAGTAGAAGCATAAAAAACACTGCACGATAAAACATGTAAATCTTTACATGTTTTAGCCGATTTATACATACCAACTCACTTAAGGGAAAGACTTGAAAATCTTTAATTACAGACTAATAATATTTGCACTCAGTATCGTCTTTGGTGTTGTTTTTGCTATGCCTTCATTTTTACAAATGGAGAGTGGAAAAAAGATTAACTTAGGGCTTGATTTACAAGGTGGATTGCACATGCTTTTAGGGGTGAATACCGATGAAGCAGTCTCTTCAAAAATTAAAACATACGCAACGTCAATTAAATACTTCGCTGAAGATGAAGAGATTTTAATTGATGATTTAAGCATGAAAAATGATACCATTCGTTTCATGGTTTTAGATGAAGATGAACTGCCAAAAGTAGATGAAATGCTTTCGACTATCAAAGGATTAAGTATCCAAAAACCAACACCGTTGGACTATGTGATTACTTTAACTGCGGAAGAACAAGCTATTGTAAAAGACCTCTCAGTGACACAAGCTGTAGAGACCATTCGAAATCGTTTGGATCAATTTGGTTTAGCAGAACCAACTGTAATACGACAGGGTGAAGCCGACATTGTGGTGGAGTTACCAGGAATTAAAACCATTGAAGAGGAGAGAGCCGCACGAGAGCTTATCTCAAAACCTGCCAACTTAGAGCTCATGGCCGTCGATGAAGATATGGCGGATCAAGTTTATTCTTTAAGTCCAGAACAAGCGGCACAATATGGTGATATCATCTTAGAACAACAAGATGACCCAGCGCTTAAATATTTGGTCAAAGAGATTCCGATTTTAAATGGAAGTCAAATCATCGATGCTAAAGTGGCGTTTGACCAATCCAATCAACCCATCATTAACTTTACACTTAATTCAAGTGGGGCAAGAATTTTTGGTGAATTCACTGCAAAAAGTATCGGTAAACGACTGGCGGTGGTGTTGGATGGAAAAGTCTACTCAGCACCGAATATTCGAGAACGAATTGGTGGAGGAAGTGGTCAAATCTCAGGTGGATTTACCATTACTGAAGCAGGAAACGTGGCGATTGCTTTACGAAGTGGGGCATTACCAGCAAGCGTGAAACTTTTAGAGAAACGAAGTGTGGGACCAAGTTTGGGTGCGGATTCGATTCAAGCATCACTGCTTGCACTTATTTTAGGTTTTATTTGTGTGGTTGTTTTTATGATTGTTTATTACCGAATGGCAGGAATCGTGGCAAACATTGCATTGATTACCAACATCTTTATTATCGTTGCTGTTATGGCGATGTTTGGCGCAACCTTAACGCTGCCGGGTATGGCAGGGATTGTTTTGACTGTGGGTATGGCTGTGGATGCAAACGTTATTATCACAGAGCGTATACGAGAGTTGCTTAAATCAGGCACCTCAATTGGTAAAGCCATTGAAGATGGATACGCCAATGCCATGAGTGCAATTTTAGATGCAAACATTACCACGCTTTTAGTAGCAGTGATTTTGTATGCATACGGTACGGGTCCTATTAAAGGATTTGCTGTAACGATTTCTATTGGTATTTTGGCCTCAATGCTCACTGCAATTTTAGGGACACACGGTATTTATGAGATGCTTTTAAATAAAATTCAAAAATCTAAAAACACACTGTTTTGGTTTGGAGTGAAATAATGGAAATTTTTAAATCAGATAAAATCTTTGACTTTATGGGAAAACGACTTCCATTTTTAGCGCTTTCTGCACTTTTGTTTTTAGGTTCATTAGGGATTATTTTTACAAAAGGTTTGAATTTTGGTATTGACTTTGCGGGAGGAACACTCGTACAAGTAAAATATGAGCAAAATGCACCCATTGATGATATTCGTCAGATACTGCAAGCTCATCCAAAGTTTGCCAATGCAAGTATCACGGAGTTTGGAACTCCACAAGAGATTGTTATTCGAATCTCTGGGTCGTCAACGGAACTGGGAAATGATATTGGCGATACCGTACATACACTTTTGGATCCTACGGGAGCATTTGAAGTTCGACGTGTGGACATGGTGGGACCAAAAGTAGGGGATGAACTACGAGAAAAAGGGATTATGGCGATGTCTCTGTCATTGCTTGTGATTTTGGCGTATGTGAGTTTCCGATTTGAGTGGCGTTTTGCGGTGGCTTCTATTTTGGCACTCATTCATGACGTGACCATTGCCATTGGGGCATTGGCACTTTTTCAAGTGGATGTGAACTTGGATATTTTAGCCGCGATTTTAACAATCATGGGATACTCGCTGAACGATACAATTATTGTATTTGATCGTATTCGAGAAGGGATTAATACCTCTAAAGAGTCGAAACTTCTGTTGGTCATTAATGAGTCGGTTTCACGAACACTTTCAAGAACTACGTTGACATCATTAACCACATTCTTCGTGGTGGTAACGTTGTTTGTATTTGGAGGTGAGATTATTCATGGATTTGCCTTTACGATGGTTGTAGGTATCATTGTGGGGACCTATTCATCTATCTTTGTTGCTTCGTCATTTTTGGCACAGTTGAAGTTCTCTGTGAATAATTATAGAGCACGTGAGGCTGAGAAGCTCAAAAAACAAAAAGAGAAAGAGAAAATGCGGGCTATGTATGAGAAAGGCACCGTCTAGAAATATTTGTTTCTAAGCATCATCTTTCACACAATTTCTGCGTTGAAGAGAGATTTTAAATGCTCACGTACTTCATGTACGCTCCGCTTTAAAATCTCTCTTCGCCTTGAACTTCCATAAAATCTAATCCTTATAAACAAATATTTGTAAAAAAATTAATTAAAATCTAAAAAAACTACTTAAAAACTTCAATATAACAACGTACATGGGAATATTAAAACTCAACTCCTGCAAGAGCTGAGAAGAGGAAAATATTTTTTGATTTGAAGGAATTTACGAAGTAAACTCTGAAGCTGTTGAGGAGGTTCTTTGCTAAGTTTCTTTACGGAGAAAGAAAGTGTAAGCGAAAAGCTTTAGCTTTTTAAGATAATAATATATATTATGATAATATTGAGACAATAAATTTAAAAGAGTATAAATGAGTAGTTGTAGTTTGCATGATTGTACATTAGAGGTTTTTGAAAATAAAGATAAATGTATTTTACATTGTGAAAAAGATGATTGGTATGATATACATGATAATGTTAAAATCTGGAATAATAAGAAAGTTAATGATTTCTGGCAGTTTATTCAAGATGATTTATCAACTATAAAAGATATAAGTCTAGAAGATTCATATGTCTTATCAGAAAGACAAATCTATAGTTTTGTCATATTTCCTAAATTTCAAAAAGAATATTTGTATAACCATTATGAAGATAATCGTATGGATTTAGCAACTAATTTTTATTCTTTTGAATATCATGTAAATGATTTAAATACAGTATTTAATGAATTAAATATTATGTTTTATCAGTGTACTTTTTTAGAAGTTGCAGATTTTAAAAAATATGCATTTAAAAAGAAATTGAACTTTATGTTATGTAAATTCTATGATGAACTTAAATTACCCAATCATATTACAGAACCATTAACAATAGATAAATGTTTTTTTGCTAGAAATTTATTTTTAAAAGGTATAAATTTTTCTAAAAAAACTGTAATTTTATCACCAAGAGGTGAATCTAGCCTTATAATCGATAATTGTAATTTTGAAGATGATTTTTTATTAAGGCTAGAAAAATTAAATCTGCTTGCAATTAGCAATACCTCTTTTAAAAATAATGTATGGATATTAGGTAATAATTCACAATTTGATGCATTAGATTTTCATAATAGTAGTTTTTATAATTTATTGACATTAAAAAATATAAAAATACAGAATCCAGTTACGTTTACTGATATAAGGTTATTTAATAAAACAAGATTTTCTAATATAGATTTTCCTGTTCAAAATAGAGAGACAGCGCGAATTATAAAGGATTCTTTTGAACAAGAAAATAATATAATCGATGCGAATAAGTTTTATGCACTAGAGATGAGACAGTATGATAAAGAAATAACTTGGAAAGATAATTTTAAAGAAAAATTAATATTTAAATTACATGATTATTCTAGTCAACATTCACAAAATTGGCTTTTAGCACTGTTTTGGATACTTATTTTAAGCATGGGATGTGGATTTATTCAGAACTATTTTTTAGATGTAAAAATAGAGTTTATGAAACCTTTGATAGCAAATATATTTGGTTATTGTTTTATTAGTATATCTATACCATTGTTGATTGATAATATATTAGAAAATCAAAAGTTAAAGAAGTATACATTATCGTTTGTATTTTTAATAATAGGATTTTACATATTAAGTACCAAGGATTTGTTGTTGGAATTACCAGCAAAAGCAATAAATCCATTTTCTTTTATGTATAGTGATAGTCATATAAATGGTTTAGAACTTATTTTTAAAGTCATCATCGCCTACTTGATTTACCAACTCATCATCTCCATTCGACAAAACACTCGTCGAAAATAATTTTTAAAAATGTGATTATTTAAATTATTATTTGCTATAATTTTTATTATATAACGAAACGGATATGACCATGAGTAAACTGAAAAAATTACGACACGGTTTTGATAAAATCACTTCAAACCACGCTCAAAACTGGCAACTGGTTATTTTTTGGATTATCATCTTTGAAATCTTTGCCACCATATTTGAGTACCTATTTATCGGCACGGGTTCAGTGTATATTGATAAAACAGACGACACGGTAGCAAAAGAACTCTTTGCAGGGTTGTATTTCACAATCTTTATTTGGGGTTGTGTTTATAACTTTATATTCTGGAATTTGACCACTCTTTTATGGCTTTTCCTCTTTGGAGTTACGGGTCTGTATTTTGTTATTACTGATGACTTAACCTTTAATATGATGATACATAATCTCTTTCCTATACACTATTTGCAAGCAGGTTTTAGTATTGCTTTGATGGTGGAACTCTTTTTTAAACTCATCATCACCTATTTGATTTACCAATTGGTGGTTGCTTTACGAAATAAAAACCAAGACTAAAAGCATTTTCTTACCAATCTTTAGATAAAATAGAGCCTTTATTACAACATTCAACAAATAAAAGGACAAACATGGATTGGGGTAAAGTAACCTATATTTTCTTTTCACTTATGTCATTGACAACTACGGCAGGTTTCCTCTATGAGCCAAATGCCATTGCACTGTTTCTAGCAGCAGGTGTTAATGTGATTTCTACAATTTTAAAAATAGGTGTAAAAAATCTTCTCGCAGCAGAACTCTTAGCAAGTTCTTTAGTAGCAGACTTACACTTGATTCCAGCATTCATGGTTTTAACTTTTACAGACAATATTAGAATGGCGATTGCCTTAGCAATCGGTGCGATTGTTGCAAATATTTTTTCAGTAGCATTAGCATTGATTGAAAGCGCAAAGAGCCAAGAGAAGGACACGTATTAAGATGGATTATAGCCCAAAAGATATTGAATATAAATGGCAGTCATATTGGGATGCAAACAACAGTTTTGAACCAAGTGACGAACAAAATAAAGAGAAAAAATATATTTTAAGTATGTTCCCGTATCCAAGTGGACGAATTCATATGGGACATGTTCGAAACTACTGTTTGGGTGATGCGTTTGCACGTTATTATCGAAAAGCAGATTACAATGTATTGCACCCAATTGGGTGGGACAGTTTTGGAATGCCAGCAGAGAATGCCGCTATTAAACACAAACTGCACCCTAAAAAATGGACGTATGAAAACATCGATTATATGAGAAAAGAGCTCAACTCGTTAGGGTTGTCTTTTTCAAAAACACGAGAGTTTGCTACAAGCGATGAATTGTATACCAAATGGGAACAAGAGTTCATCATTAAAATGTTTGAACAAGGGTTACTCTACCGACACTCAACAACAGTAAACTGGTGTGAAGATTGTCATACGGTTTTAGCCAACGAACAAGTAGAAGATGGATGTTGTTGGCGATGCGGTAATGAAATTGAGCAAAAAGAGATGCCCGGATACTACGTGGCAATCACACAATATGCCCAAGAGCTTTTGGATGATTTAAAAAGCTTAGAAAACGATTGGCCAAGCCAAGTTTTGACCATGCAAGAGAACTGGATTGGACGAAGTGAAGGGTTAGAGTTTACGTTTAATTTAACACTGGATTCACGATATAAATTGGATAAAAACTTTAATTTATATAAAGTTTTCACCACTCGACCCGATACCATTTATGGGGTAACGTATTCAGCCATTGCGCCTGAACATCCTATTGTGGAGTACATGTTAGAGAACAATTTATTAGATGAGTACAAAACAGAGAAAATCAAAAACATGCTCAAACACTCTGAAAGAGACAGAGCAACGATGCCTAAAGAGGGAGTGAGTTTAGAGATTGATGTGCTTCATCCTTTAACCGATGAGAAAATCCCTGTATGGGTGGCGAACTTTGTGTTAGGTTCATACGGAGGAGGTGCAGTGATGTGTGTGCCTGCGCATGACCAACGAGACTATGAGTTTGCACGTGAGTATGATTTACCGATTAAACAGGTTATTGCAAAATCAGATGGTTCAGAAGTGCCGTTGTATAAAGAGGCTTTTACTGAACCCGGTGTGTTAATTGAGAGTGAAACCTTCACTGGATTAAAAAGCAATGAAGCGAAAAAAGCGATTATCTATCACTTTGAGAAAAACTCATTTGGTAAGAAACAAATCAATTATAAATTAAGAGATTGGGGTGTTTCACGACAACGATATTGGGGAGCACCTATTCCATTTGTTCATTGCGATGATTGTGGATTGGTGCCTGAAAAGATTGAAAACCTTCCCATTGTACTACCTGAAGATGTAGAAATCACAGGAAGCGGAAATCCTTTGGATTCTCACCCAACATGGAAACACTGTAAGTGTCCAAAATGTGGGAAAGACGCCATCAGAGAGACCGATACGTTGGATACGTTTGTACAATCAAGCTGGTATTTCTTACGATACGCAACCAATCCAAAAGTGTGGAACAAAGAGGGTGTGAGCAAGAGTGACTCGAATTATTGGATGGATGTGGATCAATACATCGGTGGAATTGAACACGCCATTTTACACCTGTTGTATGCACGATTCTTCACCAAAGCACTCAATGCATTAGGGTACACCAACTCTAAAGAGCCTTTTAAAAAGCTTTTAACCCAAGGGATGGTGTTAAAAGACGGGGCTAAAATGTCCAAATCAAAAGGAAATGTGGTTGACCCTGATAAAATCATTGAGCAATATGGTGCAGATACCGCGCGATTGTTTATGATGTTTGCTGCTCCTCCGACCAAAGAGTTAGAGTGGAATGACAGTGCGGTTGAGGGTGCGTTTAGATTTATTAAAAGATTTGCAGAGCGTTCTTCTTTGGTTGATTTTGAAAATATCGAACAAATAGAGAGCATCAATCATGATGCTTTAGATAAAGAGGAAAAAGAGGCGCGGAAAAAAGTTTATGAAGCACTGAAAAAATCAAATGAAGTGTTCAATAAAACGTTTGCATTTAATACGTTGATCGCCTCATCTATGGAAGCGATGAATGCACTTCAAGCACAAAAGAACCCACTCCTTTGGGCTGAAGGGTATTATATCTTAACCAATATTTTAGAGCCAATCATCCCTCATCTTTGTTGGGAGCTTTCAGAGAAGTTGTTTGAGCGACTCAATTTTGATAAGCCACTGCCAATCAAAGAAGAGGTCTTTACGCTTGACAGCATTGAATTGGCTGTTACTATTAATGGAAAAAAACGGTGTGAAATCGTCGTCAGTCCTGATGCGAGTAAAGAGGAGATTTTAGCTTTAGCAAAAGAGACAGCGGTGAAACACCTTGAAGGTAAAGAGTTAATCAAAGAGATTTTAGTACCAAATAAATTGGTGAACTTAGTTATAAAAGGGTAAGTATGAGATTTAACAGAGGGTTATTGGCTGTTTTAGCAGTGCTGTTTTTAGTAGGGTGTGGGTATAAACCTTCATCGCATTACGCAAAAGAGCGAATCAAAGGGAAAGTCTTTGTGGATATGTATGTAAGCTTGGAGGACCCTAAAAACTCTGTTATTATCAAAGACTCGATGAGTGAGATTTTAGTAAGCCGATTTGGTGCTACATTGGTTCATGACAGAGAGTTAGCAGACACACTTGTCTTTTTACGACTGGCTTCTGTATCAATGTCAACGTTGCAATACGATGAGATTGGGTATGAGAAACTCTATCGAGCCAATGTTACGATTAATGTAAAGTATGACGGTCCTGAAGGAAAAGGAAGCTTTAACGTTACAGGACGTTATGACTTCAGTGTCGATGGGGACAATGAAATTTCAGAAGCAAAACGGTTTGAAGCAATTCGAAACGCATCAAGTAAAGCTTTAGAAGAGGTTATCTCTAAAGTGGCGATTGACTCTTTTAGAAAAGAACCATCAAGCGATGCAAAACAGTAAACACTCATTAGAAGGATTTTTAGAGCACAAAACGCTCTATTATGATAAGATTGATTTTAATACCATTAAAATGGCATGGGAGTTTTTACGTCTATATGTAAAACTTCCCTATGTCATTCATATTGTGGGCACAAATGGAAAAGGCAGTACGGGACGATTTTTAGCCTCGTATTTACACCAAAGTCGATACACCACCATGCACTACTCTTCACCACATATCATTAAATTTAATGAACGCATCTGGATCAATGGAGAGGATGCCAATGATGAAACACTCGAACAAGCACACAAAAAACTGCAAGATATTCTGCCGGATGATTTAATTGAAAAACTGACTTACTTTGAGTACACCACATTAATGGCATTGTTGTTAAGCTCTCACTTGGACTATCTTGTCTTAGAAGCAGGTTTAGGAGGAGAGTTTGATGCCACCAATGTGGTGATTAATGATTTAAGTTTGATTACCGCGATTGATTTAGACCACCAAAGTTTTTTAGGCAACACCATTGCTGAAATTGCAAGCACTAAAATGCGTGCCTGTGACAATAAAATGATTGTCAATAAACAAGCTCATGAAGAGGTCTATGATATTGCTTCTTGTTATAACTACGAAAAAGCCAAAGAGTATGACACGAGTTCAATCAAAGGCTTACCTTCATATTTACATGAGAATTTGAACCTTGTTATTTCAGCCTTAGAGTACATGAATATCCCAGTAGATTTAGAGAAATTCCAAAACATACAACTCTTTGGACGATGTCAAAAAATTGCTTCAGATATCACCATTGATGTAGGGCATAACCCTCTTGCAGCCAAAGCTATTGCTAAAGAGTTTGAAGACAAAGGTGAGAAAGTAACTTTGGTCTATAACAGTTTTGAAGATAAAGACTATAAAGGCGTATTGATGCTTTTAAAACCAATTATAGAAAGCATTGAAATCATTGAAGTAGAAGATAAACGGGTCTTAAAAAAAGAGGCACTCCAAAGAGTGTGCAGTGAACTTGGGCTTAAAGCCAGTGATTTCAAAGGCGTTGAAAAAGGGAAAAATTATTTGGTGTTTGGCTCTTTTACTGTTGTAGAAAAATTTTTGAAGATGATGTAACCTATGAAAAACAGATTGATTATTACCGTATCGGATATTAATGGAACCAAATCCTATAATGTCCATCAGTTTATAAAAAAGAGTGTCAAAATCCTCATTCCTTTAATTCTTTTGATTTTGGGAGGTTCTTTTTGGTTTATTTCAACACTCAAAGATGATATTGACGAAATTAAACAAGAAAAAGAACAAAAAATCAAAATCTTAGAAGAGCGAGAGAATAAACTTAAAGCTCAAAACTCGATGTACTCAATGCAGATTAAAGATAAAATCAAAGACATCGATGAGTTGGGTTCGAAACTGGATGATATTGAAGAACTCATTGGTATCAAAGGGGATGACACAGCCACACTCATTCAAAGAGCCACTTTAGCACGAATGGACATGAAGCAAAAGACCTTTATGTTGCAAATCATTCCAAGTGGAAGCCCTTTAACAGATTTTCATGTTACAGCCAGTTACGGGTACCGAATTCACCCTGTGACTAAAACCAAAAAATTCCACCGTGGGATCGATTTACGTGCTAAAATGAGAACACCCGTACATGCAACAGCCGATGGAGTCGTAAAATATGTACAAAATCGAGACCGAGGTGGTTTTGGAAAAGTGGTCATGGTTTTACACAATTACGGTTTTGAGACAGTGTATGCACACTTAAATCGAACCAAAGTAAAAGTGGGAGATGTAATACGGAAGGGGCAAATCATTGGTTTAAGTGGAAACAGTGGACGAAGTACAGGGCCACACTTGCACTATGAAATTAAGTATGCAACGAAGATTTTAAACCCTTGGCATTTTATTAAGTGGAACATTAAAAACTATGAAAACATCTTTCAACAACAAAGGAGAGTAGAATGGGAATCTTTAGTGGCAATGATAAACGGTCACAAGAACAAATTGGAGCAACAGTAATCCCACAAGGTACCCATTTAATTGGGGGCTTGACCACTAAAGGTACCATTCACATTGATGGTAAATTTGAGGGGGTGATTACCATGGCCAAATATGTGATTATTGGAAAAACCGGAGAATTCTACGGTAAAATTGAAGCAGAAAATCTCTCTGTGAATGGTTATGTCGATGGTAAAATTGATTGCGATGAAATTGAAATCTTAGCCAATGGAAAAGTAAGAGGAGATTTAAAATATCGTCATTTGACCATTGAACCAAAAGGTCTTTTTGAAGGTCAAGGAAAAGTGAAGAATTACACACTCAGCAGTCGGTATGCTCATTTACAAGAGAGTATAAAAAGCAGAATCCCAAACAACCAATAATCCTTTATGAATGAGTTAAAACGGCGTCTTAGCGAGCTTCATGCACAAAAAGAGGCCATAGAAAATGAAATTGCAGCATTAGAGCAACAACTCAATTTTCATACTAAAAAAGAGCTTTCCAAAGAAGAGAAAATAGAACTTTTTAAAGCTCTGTTTATATCAAATCCCACTATTTTTGCTCGTAAATGGATCAGTCAAGATGGCAGCAAACAGAATTACTTTCCTGTCACACAAACCTTTAAAGGAGAAGACTATCTGCCCTTAACCAACGAGATGATAGAGAAACATTTACGAGGGTTAGAGGAGTTAGCAACCTATCCCATTACTTCAGAAAACAATTGCACCTATGTAGTGTTGCAACTTTTACAACAAGATGTCTCAAAAGTGCAAAAAGTATTACAGCATTTGCATATTCAAGCAGCTTTTGAGTGCAATGCCAATGCCGATATTCATGCGTGGATTTTTTTCAGTACGTCTATTGAAGCAAAACGAGCCAGAGCTTTAGCTGAGAAGATTTTACGACAAGCGCATGTGGGCGCTAAGATTTACCCCTCACAAGAATTTATCAATGCGTCTAATTTGGGCGATGCTTTGCCTCTACCACTTCATTTAAAACATCGACAGCATCATAAAACCATCTTCTTGGATGTAAAGACCATGAAAGTCTTAGAACATCAATGGCAATACTTGCAACAACTCAAACGACTTTCACGAATTGAAATTGAGCATTTAACCAGTGAAGAGGCGTTAAAACCAAAAGCACTTGAAGACTTGGATGTGGAGTTTCCCACGTTTGGTTTGAAACTTTTTTTAAATGACTTTATCTATATCAATACCAAACATCTCTCTAAAAGTTTTTTAAATAAGCTTAAATCCTTTGCGATGTTTGATAACCCACAAGTTCAAGTGCTACTTCGGCTTCGACGACCTTTGTATAACACCCCTCGTGTGATTAAATCTTTTGAAGAGGAGAAGAATTTTTTAAAACTTCCACGAGGATTGTTTCAAACACTCATTGAGTATTTTAACCAACACGGTGTGAGTTATGAAGTGGATGACCGACGTTTCTTTGAAGCCCACCATTTTCCTCCTATTTTGTACACGTTAAGAGAGGAGCAAGAGGAGGCCATAGCAGCCATTTTAAATTATGATTGCTCTATTTGTGTGGCACCTCCAGGGTTTGGAAAAACACTCATAGGTGCAGCCATGATTGAAAAACGTGCAAGCAAGACTTTGATTGTGGTGAATAAAAATATGCTATTAAATCAATGGATGGATCGTTTTAAAGAGTACTTTGGCATGCCAAAAAAAGAGATAGGATATTTGGGAAAAGGAAAAAACAGACTCAATGGCGTGTTGGACGTGGCAACCATGCAGAGTTTGAAAAATGCACCTGAAATCATAGAAAACTACTCGTTTGTGATTGTCGATGAGTGCCACCATATCCCAGCAGTTACTTTCGAGCAAATCATTAAAACTTTTAAAGGAAAATACATCTTAGGGTTGAGTGCTACACCCAAAAGAAAAGATGGTTTGGAACCTATTTTGTTTCAACAACTGGGCGATGTGGCGTATGAGTTTAAACCCAAAAAAAGTTTTTTAAATCGTGTGGAAGTGGTGCGAACTGCCTTTCAATCAAACTTAGACAACTACTCCAATATCATCACAGAGTTGTGCCTGAATAAAGAGAGAAATCTTCAAATTGTGCAAGTAATTAAAGCGCATCAAGAGCGCTCCATTTTGGTCTTAACAGACCGACTTGAACACATCAGTGAGTTGGAAAAACTCTTAGATGAACACCAAGTGACTTACTTAAGCGTGCACGGGAATTTAAGTAAAAAAGAGCAACAAGAGAACATGGATGCAGTAAAATCGAATCAACTCATTTTAGCCACCACTTCTTTTTTTGGAGAAGGTATAGACTTCCCTCATTTAAACACGATTATTTTTGCAACGCCCATCTCATATTATGGTAGACTTATACAATATTTGGGTAGAATCGGGCGAGACGGTCAAGAGTGTTTGGCCATTGATTTTTTAGATTCTCAAAATGCAATGCTCAATTCTGCATTCAGTAAACGAAAAGAGGGATACAAACAGATGCATTATAAATTTACGAAAGGATTTTGATGTTGGGCATCATTGTAACAACAACATTCATTGCTATTGTTGTTAATTTACTATTAAAACGTTTTCATTTACCCACAATTATTGGATACATTATTACTGGAACCATTATTGCTTATCTCTTTGGTCTGCATGATGCAGTTAATAACCATGACTTAAAAGAGATTGCAGAGTTTGGAGTGGTCTTTTTAATGTTCACCATTGGATTGGAGTTCTCCTTTCACTCTTTGATGCGCATGAAAAAAGAGGTGTTTGTTACGGGCTCTTTACAAATCATCGTCACCACAGCCTTTGTTTATATCATTTGTTATTATGTATTAGGGCTTGATTTTAGAACCTCCATGGTCATTGGAGCGGCGTTATCTCTCTCCTCAACGGCTATTGTTTTAAAAACATTTAATGAAACCAGAGAGATCAATAAACCGTATGGACGACGAGTATTGGGGATTTTAATCATGCAAGACATTGCGGTTATCCCAATTCTTTTAATGATTTCGATTTTCTCTTCATCGGGGCATGACAACATTATCAGCATTGTATTGCATACTACCGTTGCAGCATTTGCTTTGATTACGGTTCTTTTTTTATGTGGAAAATATCTGCTAGAGCCCTTCTTTGAACATGTGGCAAAGTCAAAATCAGATGAACTTTTTGTGGCGTCTGTTTTGTTTGTGGCCATTGGGGCTTCATATTTAGCACACTATTTTGGTTTTTCTCACTCACTGGGAGCTTTTGTTGCAGGGATGATGATTGCAGAAACCAAATTTAAACATCAAGTGGAAGCCGATTTAACCCCTTTTAGAAATATCTTATTGGGGATTTTCTTTATCACCGTGGGAATGCAGATTAACTTTGCAGTGATTGGGGAACACTTCTTTAAAATCTTGATTTTATTGCCTATTTTAATCATTGTAAAATACATCATTATTTATACCATCGTGCGAATAGATGACACCAAACGAGTTGCTTTTAAAACGGCGGTTTCTTTGGTGCAAATTGGAGAGTTTTCACTGGCTGTTTTAGAACTTGCCAGAAACAACCATTTAATTAACCCCACGCACTCTCAAATTTTGATTGTAACGATTGTGATTTCGATGATTTTAACCCCTGTGGTGTTAAAGAATCTTTCACGAATGGCTGCAAGCATTATCCCTGAAGACAGCATGATGATCTGCAATGCCTTGCAAGTCGATGAAGACACGAAGAATCATGTCATTGTACTTGGGTATGGTAATTTAGGGCAAGAGGTTGTAAAAGAGTTAAAAAAAGAGGGCAAAGAGTATTTTATCATTGAGCACAATATGAAGTATTTTGAAGAGGGTAAAGATGCCAACGAGCCAATTTTATTTGGAAATGCCGTACAAAAGCATATTTTGGAATCGGTGAAAATCAAACGTGCTTCTGCAATTATTGTGGCCATTGATAACCCTGAAAAATTGCACCTTATTTGTGAAGTGATTGATGATTTGACCAAAAATATTAAAACCATTGTAAAAGTGGCTAAATGTTCAGAAAAAGAGGAACTCGATGGTCTTCACCTTAAACACATCATCGTACAAAATTCTGAAATAGCCAAAGCATTGGTTAAAGAGACCAATACTTTTTAAAAAGAGAGCGCTGAGCTCTCTTTTTTTTTGTCTTATTAATGATAATAATTATAAATATTAATCTTGTTAATAAGTGGTTAATATCGTGTTCAAGAATGGTTTAAAAGAATTATTTATAATGAACGTATTGAAAAAGGAGTGCGATTGAAAAGAACAGTTATCGTATTGGGTCTGTTGACCACATTGTTGTGTGCAGATGATTTAAGTCTATTAAATAAAGAGAAACAAGAACTTCGTGAAGTAGAAAAAAAGATGTTAGAACAAGAGCATGAAGCTTCTAAAAACAGTTGGATATCTCCTGTAAAGATGAGTGGCAGTATCACCCGAAATCACTCATTCAGTGAAGAGAGCAACAGTCTGCGAAAAACAGTTTCTATTGGGTTTTCACAATCTGTATTTGAATCAGGCGGTATTGGCTTTACCATTGATTATGCCAATGACAAATTTAAATCAGATCTGCTGGCATGGGAGAATGAGAATAAGCAGATTTTGCTTTCACTGTACAATACATTGTTAGAAATCAATAAATTGAACATTGAGCTTAAACAAAACAGAGTGGAGCTTGAAAATGCAGAAATAGAGTTAACATTAAAGCGTATTCAGTATGAGAATGGAAACAGTGATATTACAGAACTCAATGATGCCATCATGGCAAAAAACAACCAACGACAGCAAAATGTCAATTTACAAAACTCTTTAAAACAACAAAAAATAGAGTTGTCAAAATATACGACATTGCAATTTGAAGAGATTCAATTGTTGAATTTCAGTGCTATTGATGAAAAAGCATATTTGAATAATCATATTGACCTGTTCTATGAAGATGCATTGATACAACTGGCTCAAACAGCCTATAACCAACAAAAGACAGACTATTTACCCAAATTGAGTTTTTCAGCTTCAGCATCCTATACGCATAATGAAGAGATGGTCAATGAACGTAAAGAGGACAGTACGGATGGTTCTCTTGGATTGACTCTTTCAATGCCTCTGTATGACATCAATAAAAAGCCTACACTTGAAAAAGCACGTTTAGAAATACTCAAACAAAAAGTGACTCGAATGGATTTAAAAAATGAACTTTTACAAGAGTTTGAAGCGGCATTAAATAAAATTAATACTTACAGAGAGTATAACCAAATACTTAAAGAGAACATTGCCTTATATGGGGATTTAATAGAGGTTAATCAAGCATCTAATGCGGTAGGAATGTCTTCTGATTTTGATTTAGAGATATTAAAAAATACCCAAGTGATTAATGAGTATGGGATTGAAATCAATCGCATCAATATGCAACAAGAGTATGCAAAACTATATTTTAAAGTAAAGGCAGATTAAGCAATGGATTCTAATTTACAAGAGCAGTTGAATATGTACCAACAAGAGGGAAAAAAGAAAAAAGTTACGGCAAAAATTTTGGTCGTACTTGTTCTGGGCTTGATTTTGGCTTTATGGTTTGTGTTAAAAAATATGAACAGCAATGATGAAATCAGTTATGAAACACAAAAAGTAACTCAAGGTGATATGCAAGTGACCGTTATGGCCACAGGGAATCTCAATCCTACAAACAGCGTGGATATTGGTATTGAGGTTTCAGGTACGATTAAAGAGATTTATGTTGATTTTAATGACCAAGTCACTGTAGGACAAATACTTGCAAAACTTGATACCACGAAACTCAAAGCACAAGTGGACAGTTCTAAAGCTTCTCTTTCAATAGTAAAAGCCAATTTAAAAGAGAGCGAAGTGAATGTGAAAAACAAAAAGCTCTTTTTGAATCGAACCCAAAAGATGTTTGCTCAATCTAAAGGAAAATATCCTTCTCAAAATGATGTAGATGATGCACAGTTTTCATATGAGAGTGCCATTGCTTCTTATGAGGCTGCAAAAGCACGTGTGATGCAAGCAGAGTATAACCTTAAAACCGATGAAGAGAATTTAGAAAAAGCCGTTGTCAAATCTTCAATCAATGGGTTGGTGCTCAATCGTGCGGTTGAAGTAGGGCAAACCGTTGCTGCCTCCATGTCTACACCAATACTTTTTACTTTAGCAAAAGATCTTTCAAAGATGGATTTAATCGTCAGCATTGATGAAGCCGATGTAGCAGATATTAAAGAGGGATTAAATGTAACCTTTACCGTGGATGCTTACCCCAAAGAGAATTTCAAAGGAAAAATAAAACAAGTACGGTTTAATCCTATTGAAGAGAGTGGGGTGATTACTTATGAGACAGTTGCATTGGTTGAAAATGAGAAGTTACTTCTTCGACCAGGGATGACTGCATCTGCAAAAATTATCACCAAAGAGCTGAAAAACACACTGTTAGTACCTAATAGTGCATTGAGATTTAAACCCACCAATATGCAAGAGAGCAAGTCAGTCTCTTTTGTAGGTCCACCAAAACGGGATCGACCTGCAAGAAAACCCAAAGATCTTGGCAAAGAGAGTTTCAAATTTCTTTATGTATTGCAAAATGCTGAGCCCAAAAGAATTCGTGTAAAAGTATTAGAAACCGATGGAAAAATGACCAGTATTCAAAGCAAAGAGATTCAAGCAGGTGATGAGGTCATCACCTCACAAAAGAGCGCTTCATGAGTGAAGCCAAAATCATCATAGAATTTAAAGATATTGTTAAAACCTATGGGAAAGATGAAGCCAAAACATTTGCTTTAAACAGGGTGAGTCTTTCTATCAAACAAGGTGAGTTTGTCGCCATCATGGGTGCAAGTGGAAGCGGAAAATCCACTTCTATGAACATGATAGGGTGTTTGGATTCTCCTTCAAGTGGAGAATACCTTTTTGATGGTTTGCATGTTGAAAAACTCAACCGAAATCAAATGGCACTTATACGCAGAAACTACATTGGGTTTGTCTTTCAAGGTTTTAATCTTTTAGGACGTACCAGTGCTTTAGAGAATGTGGAATTGCCTCTTATTTATAGACGCATTCCTGTAGAGCAAAGGAAAGAGATGGCGTATGAAGCCTTAAAAAAAGTAGGTTTAGAAAGTGTTGTAAAGCATACGCCTGCTGAGCTTTCAGGAGGGCAACAACAGCGTGTGGCGATTGCACGAGCAATTGTGAGTAATCCATTGATTCTATTAGCAGATGAACCCACCGGAAACTTGGACAGTATTAAAAGTGTGGAGATTATGAATTTATTAAAGGTCTTAAATAAAGACTCAGGGATTACCATTATTATGGTGACACACGAAGAGGAGATGGCTGCGTATGCGGACAGAATTGTTTACTTCAGAGATGGGCATATTGAAAAAAGTCTGAAAAAAGGGAATAAATAATGTTAACCAACGCATTTTTAATTGCAATCAAAGAGATAAAGAGAAATATATTGCGTTCCATATTAACAATTTTGGGTATTGTCATAGGTGTGGCTTCAGTAATTTCTATGGTGATGATCGGTGATGGAACAACCGCGAATGTACAAGAGGGTATTTCAAAACTGGGTACAAATATGTTGACTTTACGTGTGGGACAAGAACGAAGAGGAAAACCAAGAGGTGATAACAGTGCACGAGCCTTTAAAGAAGAGGATATTAATGTCATAAAAAGTGAGATACCTCATGTTAAAGCAGTTGCTGCTGAAAACAGTAGCACCATGAATGCCATTTATCTCAATAAAAGTTATGCCACCAGTGTCGTTGGGACGAGCAATGATTATTTCATCATCAAAGATTGGGGCATACAAAGTGGGCGTGTATTTGAAGAAGCGGAACTCAGTTTTGGACAAACCTCGTGTATTTTGGGAACGACCATTGTCAAACAGCTCTTTGAAGATGCAAATCCCATTGGAAACAAGATCCGACTCAACAGTTTTGGGTGTACGGTTGTGGGAGTTTTAGAATCCAAAGGAGCCGCTGCTTTTGGACGAGACCAAGATGAAATCATTATCGTGCCATTAAAGATGTTTCAACGTAAAATCCAAGGAGATAAAGATATCAGTTCCATACTGATTTCCATTGATGAAAGTGAGCATATCAACCAAGCCAAAGCAGACATCACGCTTTTAATGCAAGAAAGACGAGCTATAAAACCAGGAGAGGATGATAATTTTCATATTCGAGATATGGCCGATTTACTTTCAACCATGACATCCACAACGAAAATGTTAACTTATTTATTGGGCTCGATTGCAGCTATTTCTTTGCTTGTTGGTGGAATTGGCATTATGAATATCATGTTGGTTTCTGTAACAGAACGAACCAGAGAGATTGGTACGCGTTTGGCCATCGGTGCCATGGAGAATGAAGTGTTGTTGCAGTTCTTGGTGGAAGCCGTAGTATTATCAACCTTAGGTGGTATGATAGGGATTGTGTTAGGCTTACTTATTGGAGTAGGGGTTGTAAATATGATGGATCTGCCTTTTATTTTAAACATGCCCATCATCGTTATTTCATTTATCTTCTCGACGATTATTGGAGTGGTATTTGGGTATTTCCCTGCAAAAAAAGCAGCCAGATTAAATCCGATTGATGCGTTACGATATGAGTAGTCAGTAGAAAGATTTCTCTTTCTACTGTGATTTATTGAATATTTAAAGTAGCCGAAGTTTTTTGAATATGAGTTATATCACTTTCAGTTTTATGCGTCACATTGAAAATCCATACACCTTTGTGTGGTACAACAAATGAAGCTTTTCCTTTTTTAACTGGAGCAAACAAAGCATTGGCTCTTGGATTTAATGCACTTTTGGCAGTAACATAACCACTGCTTAAAGGCTTACCTTCTAATAAAACATCAAACGTAACACCTTCACTTTGATTAATAGTTGTAAAGTCATTGGTTGGTATTAGTTCGATTGGGTGTCCAACTGGTTTTGGTGCACTCCATTGATTAAACACAAAATAGCTTTTTGCAAAAGTATTGATTTGATTGGATTGTAAAATCTTTTTTGCATCGGTAATTTTATCTTTTGATAGACGTTTAAAACGCTCTTTTCCTTTGATATCAATATATTTTGTAAAATACCCCGTTTTAGTTGCCAAAGCAACACTGTAAGTCCCTTTGAGTGCCTTTTCTTGAAAACTTATTTTTTGCATTGCCATATTACTTTTTGAAATAGCCAGTTGAGCATCTTTATAGATTTCCTCCACTTTTTCTAAAGGCATTTCTAAAGCAATTGCTTGATTGGAAGGGTCAATTAAGTTAAATGAGTTCAGCTTCATTTTTGTTGGAACCGAGTCGTCAATACTAAGATGATGACCCCATCCAATAGAAACGGTCGTATGACCACCTTTTGGTGTTGTTGAATTAAATGAATTTACCCAAAGTGAGTGGGCAAAAAGACTACTTGCTGTAAGTGTTCCAGCAACAATTATTTTAGATATGTTCATGATTTTCCTTTGTTATAAAATTGATACGATACTCAAAAGCAATACAAGTGCAGAGATTTTGAGTATGAGTTTTGGTCTGTAAGTCAATAGCAATGCTATAAAGACAACAATGGGCGTAAGTGCTCCAACCCAATAGGTGGCTCCTAAACCAAAGCCAAACTGTTGAATATAGAGCACAAAAGAGATAAGAAGAAAAAAATACCCCAATGCAGTAATAATATATTTAAACTTTTGAGTGAACTCTTTGTTTAAAATCTGCTTGTAGTGTTTTTCTAAACTCATTGATAGCAGTAAAAACCCAACATACAAAACAGAAGTTGCAATGGCTGTCATACGGTCTCCTTTTTGAGATTGAATTTTTTAGAGAGAATATAAGCACTCAGAATAAAAACAATGGCACTGAAAATAAAATAAATATCAAAATAGTGCACAATGCTGTCCCTGCTTACAAACTCTTTCCAACTTGGTGTTAAGATGACAACATTAATTAAAGGCAGGCTGATATAGATCAAGGCAGTTGCATAGAGTTGTTCAATCCACGCATGACGTGTCTCTCTTACAAACGCATGGATATAACTGAGTAACCAAGTAATAAAAAAGGCTTTTATCTCTAAACTTGAACGACTTTCAGCCATAACTGAGATGAGTCGATTGGCAATAAAATAGGCACCTATCCCTATAAACAGACCCACAATGGTTCCTAAGTTGAGTTTTTCAACCAATGTAAACCCTAAGCTGTTTTTTTGTTCATACTTCTTTTTTCGTTTAACAACCCAAATAATGAGGCCACTTCCTATTAAAACACATCCACTTATACCTGCAATGAAAAAGAGAAACCGTAATACAGAGTCTGCAAATCGTGCTTGGTGTAAAGACTCAAATACATAGAGAGTATTTAGGATACTGCTTGGCGTTGTCGGTGGGATATTTTTCTTTAAAAGTTCACCACTTTGACCATCAAATACCAGATACTCTCGTTCAAATTTTAAGCTAAAAATAGTTGACTGCTCTTTTGGACGTACTTGTACTTCAATGCCTCTTTTGGTTTTAGAAACGGAGTAACCTCCGATATTATTTGGCCAATAACTCTGTGCTTCTTGTAAAATGGTATTGAGTGTTTCAGGAGTCAATTGTTGAGGTTTTTGCTCTTTGAGTGCTTTTCTTTTAGCCGGTCTTTGTTTTTTTACGGACTCACTTTGATTGAGGTTTTGAGTTTGCAGTTGAGTGATATCTGCTCGATAAGCTCTGAAATCATTTTTATACGCTGCATCCATTCCCCAAGGCATCATCAAACGCATAAACAAAAGAAGACCAGAATAAGTAATCATAATATGAAAAGGAAGTGCTGCCACGGCAGGCAAAATATGGACGTCCATCCAGCTTCGAACCCCTTTTTTAGGTCGAAATAAAAACATATCTTTAAAAATACGTTTATGTATAATTACCCCTGTGATAATGGCCACAAACATAAACATGGTAGCAATTCCCACAATCCAACGTGCAAGATGTCTTGGCATGTTGTAAAGTTCAAAATGGAATCGATATAAGAAGTGTCCACCTGCAGTCTCTCTGGAGATCAGTTCTTCTCCTGTGGAGGCATCATAGTTTTTATAAACACGCCGACCTCTGCTTCCTTGTTCACCTTGTTCTCTCCACATAGCAGAGATGGTGTTGGAACGCTCATTGGGCAAAGTAACGAAGAAATTTGTTTGATGTTGTGCCAGTTCTATGACTTTTTGATGAGCGATTTCAAAACTCTTGGTAGACTCTTTTGAAAAGTGTAGTTCGGGTTTCATCCACAGTGTGGTTTCATCCTTATAGTAAGCACTGGTACCTGTCACAAAAACAGCAAACAGAAGCCATCCAACAAGCAGACCACTCCACGTGTGTAACCAACGCATTGATTGTCTAAAACTTTGTTCCATACGGTCTCCTTATACCGATTCTAAGTAAGTGTTTAAAGAAAACAGCAAAGCACAGGCCACAATCATACGAATCAATAAAGAGTTGGCATTGACACGGCTGAAAGTATAAAGAACAAAAAGCAACCAAAGAACAAACGAGAGCATGGATGCAAAGACAACACTTTCTGCTTTATTTGTAAAAGGTAAAAGGTGGACCAGTGTTACCGTAACAAGAGAAGAGAGCAAATAGCCTCCCACGCTTGCAGATAAAATTTTTTGTATATACATAGTTCTTCCAATAAAAAAATTTGTTATAAGTAATTTGTGTCAACAGACAGAGAGTTCTGTCTGTTTAAGAAAATTAGAATTTCATTTGCATAGCAACGCTGTAACGTCTTCCATCTAATACCATGCTGTATTCATCACGGTTGATCTCTTTGTTCATAAGGTTATATACCCCAGCACTGATTGTTAAGTTTTCTGCTAAGTCATAAACCAAACCTAAGTCAGCCAGTGTGTATGATGGGTCACCATCCTCTTCCTTAGCAGTATGACTTCGATAATTCACTTGTGTCCACATATCGAGTTTGTTGGTCACTTCCCAATCTAAACCAACATTGAACATGTGTTTAGAGATATCGTTTAAGGGTTCACCAGCACTGTCACCTGTTTTTTGCTCAGAGTCTGTGTAGGTATAACTGTGTCGGTATTTTAAGGCTGAAGTGATATAGTAATCAGTCGTTAATTCTACCCCTCTAATCTCTGCTTCATCAACATTGATTCGAACTTTATACCCATATTGATGTGGGTCATACGTTACACCATTATAAGTACAAGGGGCATTTTTAGCACACACATAATCTGACCGTGTGATTTTGTTTTTAAAATCAGTTTGATACACCGTCAGTGTTGAGTTGAAACCTAAGTCATCATTGTTGTAAGCAATGGCTGCTTCATAGTTGACACTCTCTTCTGGTTCTAAATCAGGGTTACCAATACTGACCCCACCTCTTGAAACAGCAGCATAGTTTGGTGCAGTGTTTCGTAGTGTTGGGGTTTTATATCCTGTTGTTACCCCACCTTTAATCGTGAATGCATCATTGATATGATAAACAGCATAGGCTTTAGGACTGAAATGTGTACCAAAATACTCATTTTTATCCAATCGACCACCCACAGTTAATGAAAGGCTGTCTGTGATGGCCCATTCATCTTCTAGAAAAAGTGCATATTGATAAGCATCCATTTTTACGATGTCATCATTTAAAGCACTCGTTGCACCATCTTCTAAATTCTCTTTTTTATAGTTAAAACCAAGTGTAGCAACGTTATTCTCAAAGAAGTATGTACCTTGTGTATTGAACGTTAAGGTATCTGCTTCAATACCATTTCCCGTTGTGGCATTGGTTCGTGAAGGGTTTCGTGCTTCATCATAGTTCACATATGAACTGATGCTGTAATTTTTTACTCGATAATCATGCGTTAAGTAGTAGTTCTCTTTATATGAGATGTAACTTCTGTCATCTTGTGGATTTCCTCGTGAGTCCAATTCAGATAAACTTCCACCTACATTGTAGTAACGCTCTTGTTTATTGTACATATACCCAAGTGTAAGGGTGTTGTATTCATCGGGTGTTAATGTAAATTTAACTCCTAAGTTTTTCTTTTTATACTCAGGGTCACTTCCTGCACTTTCGGTGTTATTGGCTTGATAATCACTCTCTTCAGTGTAGTTGTATGAGCCATTTAATGACAATGATAAAAGGTTATCAATCAATGGAGTGTTGATGTACATGGTGGTATTCATACCATCATTATTGATATCATTAGACGAATCAGCTGCAATATATTCATAGGTGATTCCAGCAGAAGTTTTATTGATGTTTTTCTTTGTAATGATATTAATCACCCCACCCATTGCATCTGAACCATATAAAGATGAAGCAGGTCCTCTTACAATCTCAATTCGTTCAATGTTTTCAACTGAAGGTAAGAAGTTCATTTGAACTCCTCGTAGATTCCCGTTTGGAGTAAATGCGTCTGCATTTTGCATTGGTCGTCCATCAATTAAGAACAGTGTATAGTCACTTGCCATTCCTCTCATGATGATTGATTGATTGGCACCACCTCCATCAACAAAGACACCCGGTACATTTTTTAACGCATCCGCAACGTCTGTGTATGACTTCTTTTGCAGTTCTTCACCTGAAATAACCGTAATGGTTGCAGGAGCATCGGTAATATTTTGTTCAAAACCAGCAGCACTGACAACGATGACTTCTCCCATCTTAGCAGTTTCATCTGCATATACTGAATGTAATGATGCAATAACAGCCAATGATAATAGACTTTTTTTTAAATTCATAAACTCTCTCCATTTAATTTTTGATGATGGTATTGTATTGATAAAAAATGATTAAAAAATGATATTATGATAATCATTATTAAAAAGAGAGAAAAAATAAGATGCAACTGTTACGGCACAGCTGCATCTTATTTAATATATTAAAGAATAGCTCTAAGTTGTGAATATTAGGAGTTTAAAACTATTCAAAAGAGATTCTATATAAATATAATGATAGAAAAATGATATTTAATATTTAGGGAAAATTTAAATAAAATTATATATAATACTGAATATGATTATCAAAATTAAATAAAAAGGAAGACTTTTTGTCAACGAATCTAATAGCAAATCGAGACTTTGATGTGTTGGTAGTAGAGGATGAACCCATTCTTGCCATGGCCATGGAATTAAAACTCAAAAAGTTGGGATTAAATGTGAGTGGCATTGCCAACTCTCATGACAAAGCCATCATGCATGTACAAAATAACTTTCCTGATGTCGCTATCATTGATATTAATTTAAACTCAACAAAAACAGGCATTGATGTGGCAAACTATTTATGGAAGAACTATAATATACCCATTATTTTTTTAACTTCATACTATAACGACAATATTCTAAGTAAAGCAATGGAGTCTGAACCGTATGCGTATTTAATAAAGCCTTGTAGAAAAGAAGAGCTTAAAGTCGCCATCAGCACGGTTATGCATAAACATCAATTCTTTTTTAAAAACAAACAACTCTTTGCTTGTAAAAAAGAGAAGTTTATAAAAATAACTGAAAATTTAAAGTTTGACCGTTGTAATTCTGAACTTTACAACGACAATGAAATCATAAAACTGACAAAAAACGAGAAAAAACTTTTTGAAATTCTTTCAAATAACCCAGGCGAAATTTTGAGTTTTGATGCTATTTTTAACTATATATGGCGAGAGGATGTGTACGATTTATCAAAACTGCGCTCTTTGATTTATCGTTTGAAAAATAAATTGGGGTGTAATCCTTTTGAGAATTTGTATGAAGAGGGATATAGGATAAAACTGTTTGGAAAAAATCATTAATCTCTTTCGTCTGAAAAACTACTCCTTTACAACCAAGGTTATTTTTGCTTTTTTTATTATCATTGTGATGTTCTCAATTATTCGGGCCATTTTGACACTGCCTAAAATTCAAGCCAAAAATGAAAAAGAGGTGGTTGATTATGTGAGTCGAACCTTGGGTATTATTACAAACCAGTTTGCCATGACGGGAAAATCAATTAAAATGCAAGCGCAGTTAGAGATGGATTTAAACCGACAAAAGATTGCTCTTGAACTGCTTACATTAAAGAGCAAATCACAGAACAAAAGCCTTGAAGAAGTTTTAGAGCGTTTTTCCCAAAATAAAGTGTTGAGTCTGTGCAATCAGACAACGAGTTTGGAGTCTCAAACACAAAGATTTCACTACAATCAAAAAGATGTTTTAAATCAATGGCTAGAAGTAGAATCAAGCCAACTGAACAAAACATATAAAAACAAGAAGTACTATTTTTATAATACATTTTTTCCTGCACAAAATATCACACTCAGTATGGCATGTACACGACAAGAGTTAAACAAAGGGCATGGCCCTTTTGAAAAGAGTCTTAAAGCTCATATCCACACCAAACTTTTAGAAGACTCAACGCTTCCAAGTACACAAACAGCACTCTTTTGGGTCAATAATCGTATGAAAAGTCAAATGGATGAGCCTCTATATATGCAAAATGAACAACGAAGAAAAGAGCGATACACGGTCAGTTTGTTATCCAATGTACGCAATATCCCAACGGGAAATCTATCCTTGCAAAATATCTTAAATGCAAAACAGAATGAACCCATTGAGCATGAGATTGAAGGGCGCAGAGTTTTAACGTGGATCATCAACCTTTCAAACAATGCAAAAGGGCAGTACTTCTTTTTAGCACACACGATTGATAAAAAAGAGATACAACAACGCAACAATGCAGGGCTCTCTTTTTTATTAACCGAGACACTCATTGCCATTGGGTTGAGTTTTTTGATTATTCTGTTTTTATTTAAAAAAGCGTTTACAAAAGTCGATACCATTACCAAAACAGCACTGCTTGTCAATCAAGGAAGTAAGAATATAAGAAGTCATGTTAAAGGAGAAGATGACATTGGTATTTTAGGTCAAGCGTTTGATTCGATGTTGGATCGCTTTGAAAACAGCATACAAACCTTGGATAAAAAAGTGGAAGAGAAAACCAAAGAGATCAGTAAATCTTTAAAAGAGAAAGAGATATTACTCAAAGAGATTCATCACCGTGTGAAGAACAATTTGGCGTTAACCATAGGATTACTCGAACTTCAAGAAGAAGAGGTGCAAGATTCTAAAACCAAAAAAGTCTTAATAGAGATTCAAGAGAGAATCTTTACCATGGAGTTACTGCATCGAAAACTCTATGAGTCATCCAATATCAACGACATCCCCTTTAAAGAGTATGTGATAGATTTGGTTCAAGCCATTGCACGTACCTATGATATGAATAAAGAGGTGAAAGTTGATATTGTCATGAATGCACTTCAAATGAACATTGAAAAAGCGATGCCATTTGGTTTGGTTCTGAATGAACTTGTAACCAATGCTTTTAAATATGCATTTAAAGAGAATCCTTCTCCTACACTGCTTATCTCTATTTGTGAAGAAAATGAGCAGTTAATTATGACCATACATGATAATGGAAAAGGGTTGCAAAAGAGTTTTGAAGAGATACAAAATAACACCTTGGGACTTAAATTGATGAGTACGATTGTTCGCCATCAACTCTTTGGAAAGATTGTGTATGAGTATGATAAGGGTGCGAAATTTACGATTACAGGAGAGTTTCAAAACGCTTAAACGTTTTAAACTCAATGTTGTTAACCCTCTTGATTTTTTCTTTTTTTCTTATTTTCAATATAGCGCTCTTTTTGTGAAGTTTTGATTTTAGTAACATCGACTAAAATAAAACCATCGATACAATCCGAAAAACTCTTATCCACATTAAACCCTAAAAATTGAACCCCATCTGCTTCACACAAATCAGCATACTGTTTATAAAGCGTTGGTACCGTTACTTGCATGTTTGAAAGTGCAAATTTGAGATTCTTAAAATCTTTTTTTGCACTGTCTAAAGAGTACAACTCTTGTATATCTACAATTGAGTTGTGGTATTGGTAGGGTTGTTTGGGTTCGGCGAATTTTTGTTTGCTTTTAAAGTAGTAATCATAATAAAAAATAATCAAATCTTTGGCCGTTTTAGGGTATGTACTGCTTAAACTCACGGGTCCAAACATATATTTTATATGTGGATTTTGTTTTAAATACGCACCAATACCATACCACAAATAATCCAATGCTCTTGTGCCCCAATATTTTGGTTGTACAAAACTTCGTCCCAATTCAATGGAGTTGTCCAATTTTTTATACAATTCATTGGAGAATTTAAACAAAGAGTGTGAATAAAAACCCTCCATACCCAAATGTTCTTTGATAAAATTGCTCTCTCCAATACGGTAAGCTCCCACAATTTCTAATGCCTCTTCGTCCCATAAAATAATATGTCGATAGTAAATGTCATATTTGTCGGTGTCGCGTTTTTTATTCACTCCTTCACCCACTTTGCGAAAGCTTATTTCTCGAAGTCGTCCAAGCTCCTTTAATACAATGGAATCATCGCTGTAATCATACAAATAGATTTTTTTACCGTCGCTGGTTTGTCCAATGAGTTGTGCCGTTTTAAGCTCCTCTTTAATCGCTCTTGGGTCTTGGGGATGAGAGATGGCCTTTTGTGTAATAAAGTAAGATTTTTTCCCTTTTTTCAAGCTGTAAAGATGTTTTTTATAGAGATTAATCAGGTACTTTTTATCGATACCCTTGGGTGCAATGAACTCGTTTGGAATGAGTTCTCCTACTTTGATATTGATGTTTTTAGACTTTTTATTGAACATCTCATTGCTTAAAAGAAGGGTAGAAAAAGTTTTGTTTAACACAGAAATCGTATAGAACGTACGTGAGTTTTTGCCATCTACAAAAATAGGTAAAATAGGTGCATTGGCGTTGATCGCAAAATTTAAAAATCCTTTTGACCATACGGGATCTTTTATCCCTTTCGCACTCACTCGACTCACTTCTCCTGCAGGAAAAATAATGATGGCATGTTCATTTTCAAGTGCCTCATAAATGGTTTTAATGTCTTTTTTAGACTGTTTGACTTTAAAATTATCAATGGGAATAAAAAGTGATTTCAGCGCATCAAAGCCTGCTAAAAAATCGTTGGCAATGATTTTTACATCACGTCTTATTTGTCCAATGAGTTTAAGCAGACAAAGTGCATCCAAACCACCTAAAGGGTGATTGGCAATAATGACCACTTTGCCTGTGCTTGGAATATTTTCCATGTCATTACTTGAAACGGTATAATCAAAATCAAAATACTCCAACACCGCATCAATAAACTCAAACCCTTTGAGATGAGCATTATCTTGTATAAATTGATTGATGGTATCTTCGTGTACGATACGTTTGGCTATTTTAAGCAGTGATTTTTTCAGTATGGAACTGTCTTTTTCCAAGTTTGGAAACTTCTTCATTATCTCTTTTTCTACATCTATCATCTGTTTTTATCCTTGAATTTGCAAAATTGTAGAACAAATTGATTACAAGCAAGTTACGTCATACAGGCTATTAGGCAGTAAGTATTTTTATGCTAAAATCCCGTTTTTAAAATAAATAAAAGGAAAACATCGATGAATAAATCTTTGATTTCAAATTTGATGGCTTTTGTTATAGCCATTGTAGGCTTTTTTTTAAACAACGACATTTTATTAATGGTAGGGCTTTTTGCGTTAAGTGGGGCTTTGACCAATGCCATTGCAGTGCATATGTTGTTTGAAAAGGTGCCTTTTTTATATGGAAGTGGTGTGGTTGAAAACCAATTTACTCAGTTTAAAGAGGGGATTCATCATTTGATGATGACGCAGTTTTTTACGCAAGAAAATTTACAAACATTTTTTGAACAAGAGGTGACTTCAAAGGAGTCGCATTTTAACTTAACGCCCATTTTAGAAAAAACAGATTTTACACCTGCGTTTGACTCACTCAAAACAGCTGTGGTTGAATCATCTTTTGGTGGAATGTTGGGCATGTTTGGTGGTGAAGCAGCACTGGAACCACTCAAAGAGCCTTTTATTAAAAAGTTGCAAGCTTCATTGGTGAGTATTTCAAAAAATGACTCCTTTCAAAAAGCATTGCATGAGAGCTTAGAAAACAGTCATGTTACTGATGATATCCACGAAAAAATAGGTGCAGTAGTCAACAGACGATTAGAAGAACTCACACCTAAGATGGTCAAAGAGATTGTACAAACCATGATTAAAGAGCATTTGGGTTGGCTTGTGGTTTGGGGTGCCGTTTTTGGTGGTGCTATTGGGCTTATTGCCGCAATAATTAAATAAGGAGAAATTGTGGAACTCATATTGGTTGTAGATGTTGAAGGCTTGGAAGATAAAGAACGGTTTAATAAACATCTTAAAAAAGAGGGTTTTGTTTTAGTAGAAGGGGAAGAGTTAGTGTATACTGCAACTTCAAATACCACGACATTTTCAACCAAAGCCTATATTTTAGAAGTGGTGAAAGTGGGATTAAAAAAGAGTGGTTTTAAAGAGTGTAAATTGATTTTTCAACTCGATGAACTGCCTTGGCAAGCCTATAAGTTTGACCACTCTACCAATGATTTTGAAGAAGCAAAATAATGCAACACCTTTTTGAATTTTTTAAGAGTAAAAATGAGTGTCAACTTTTGGTTGTTAATGATGACAAACAAGCCATCGTTGGACGAGATATCGTGGCATTCAGTGGTTTGCAACCATTCGTTTTAGCTGATTTTAGAGCCAATTTTGGGGATGATTTGCTCTCTTTTAGTGAAGAGTTACAGCACATCACCAAAGTTTTAGGAGAATACTACAATTATAAAAAACAAAACAAAGTGCTTATTGCTCCTTTACGAACCATCAGTTTTGCCCTTCCAAAAGAGCAGTGTTTTGACAGCTTTACCATAGAGTTTGCACAAACGTTAGATATAGAAACGTTTAAATCCAAACTCTTTAACTGGGGATACTATTTTGTGGATATTGTTACGAGTGAAGGGGAGGTTTCTGTTCGTGGAGATATCATTGATATTTGCCCTTTAGGAAACAGTTTTGGATACAGAATCTCTTTATTTGATGATGAAGTAGAGAGTATTCGACAGTTTGATATTGAAGATCAAAAATCCAATAAAGAAGAGATTGAGTCGTTTACAATAAACCCTGCCTTTTTAGCACTCAATGAAGAGCATTTTGAAAAAATCAATGACGAAATTCAAAAGGTGCAAACGGATGCCTTTATTCAAGACATTCACTCTTTGGGATTTTGGTATTTGGATGACTTAGGAGAGTATCTTCCGCAACGATTGAATACTTATATAACGTATGAAGCGTTAGATGAACTGGAAGAAGCCTATATTTTTGATGCCAAAAGAGTTCATAAAGAGAAGTTTTTGACGCTTCCAAAAGTACCCAAAAGCAGAAATTATGAAGTGGTCAGTCCTGCAAATATTCAAGAGTTTATCACCTTTCATGAAGGCAAAAAACTCACCATTATCTCTGCTTCTGAAGCCAAAATCAAAGCGCATGATTTCGATTTGGCCAATAAAAACATTAAGTATGTTTTAGAAGATTATATCATTAACCTTGTCAGTGATGATGAGGTGATTTTATCGCTGAATAAAGAGCATAAAAAGCGGCGTAAAAAACGTGTCAAACTCGTACTTGATGAGCTTCAAGTGGGTGATTATGTGGTGCATGAAGAGTATGGAATAGGACAATTTAAAGGCATTGAACCTGTGGTTGTTATGGGTGCAAAACGTGATTTTGTGATTGTGATGTATGCCAATGAAGACAAACTGTTGTTGCCTGTTGAAAACATTGATGTCATTGACCGATATGTTGCAGATGGTTCAAGTTATGCAATGCTTGATAAACTGGGGAAAGGAAGCTTTGCTAAACTAAAATCCAAAGTCAAAGAGCGTCTGTTTGCCATTGCCAATGATATCATACAACTGGCAGCTGCCAGAGAGTTGGTCAATGGAATTCAAATGGATACCAACAGTGAAACGCTTAAACAGTTTGCTTTAAGTGCAGGTTTTGAGTACACCAAAGACCAAAATCGTTCAGTCAAAGAGATATTTGATGATTTAAGTTCGGGTCGTGTGATGGACAGATTGTTAAGCGGTGATGTGGGATTTGGTAAAACTGAAGTGGCGATGAATGCTATTTTGGCGTGTTTTGTCAATGGGTATCAATCTTTGTTTATTTGTCCAACAACGCTGCTTGCTACGCAACACTTTCACAGTATGCAAAAACGGTTTGCCCCTTTGGGACTTAAAATGGCAAAACTTGATGGAAAAAGCTCCACAAAAGAGAAAAATGAGATAAAAAAAGGTTTAGAGCAAGGAGTCTATGACTTAGTAGTGGGAACACATTCACTGCTTGGAGTTAAAACCAACAACTTAGCACTTGTCATCATTGATGAAGAGCATAAGTTTGGAGTGAAACAAAAAGAGAAACTTAAAGCTTTAAGAGAGGATGTGCATATCTTCTCCATGAGTGCGACTCCCATTCCTAGAACATTGAACTTGGCATTAAGTAAGCTTAAAGGGATGAGTTCACTTTTAACGCCACCAAGCGAGCGACTGGGAGTAAGAACCTATGTCAAAGAGTACAGTGAACAGCTCATTAAAGAGATTATTTTAAGAGAGAAACGACGAGGTGGACAGCTTTTTTATGTGCATAATAACATCGCTTCCATTGAGGCAAAAAAAGCGGACTTAGAATCCATTTTACCCAATATTAAAATCGAGATCATTCACTCTCAAATCAAACCAGCCGATGCTGAAAAAATCATTGACGCGTTCAGTGAAGGTCAGTTTGATATTCTTTTAGCCACTTCTATTGTGGAATCAGGACTTCACTTGCCACAAGCCAATACCATTGTCATTGATGGGGCAGACCGATTTGGAATTGCTGATTTGCATCAACTTCGAGGTCGAGTAGGGCGTGGAAACAAAGAGGGTTTTTGTTACTTTGTGGTTGAAGATAAAAAACGTATCACGCAAGATGCCATCAAACGCTTAGTCGCACTGGAGTCAAACTCATATTTAGGAAGTGGTACGGCGTTAGCCCATCAAGATTTGGAAATCCGAGGGGGTGGAAATATCATTGGAGAAGCTCAAAGTGGACACATCAAACAAATTGGTTATGGTCTCTATCTTAAAATGCTTGAAGATGCCTTGGCAAGTCTGAGTGGTGAGAATAAAACAACACACAAAACGGTGGATATTAAACTTGCCATCAGTGCCTATATCAGCAGTGATTATATTACCCAAGACAGAGTACGTTTAGAGTTGTACAGACGTCTTTCAAAAGCGGTAAATAAAGAGGAAGTCTATACCATTGAAGAGGAGATGGAAGACCGATTTGGAAAACCAGATATTCCAACCAAACAGTTTATTGAGCTGATTTTAATTAAAATTTATGCGCTTCAAAAAGAGATTAAAACCATCTCCAGTTATGAGATGAATATCACCTTTACCAAAGAAGATGACACAAAGCAGACCATTAAGTCTCCTTCAAAAGATGATGATGACATCATCGCAACTACCCTACAATTTTTGCGAAAGTAGCCTTTTAAAGGCTACTTAAAAAGCTCAGCTGTTAACCCTTCATACCAATTTTTAGCAGACAATGCGGTGCCTTCATCAATAGCAGAAACAAAACTGCTCACCGTTGGTTTTTTATCATACGTATAGGTGTGCATGATGGAGACCGCTTTGGTATCAGAAACCAATGAATAACAAATATTACCTGGCATGTTCTCTTTAAGCGAGTAGGGCAAATTATACAGACGCGATACAATCTCATTGGCCACATTCAGTGCACAGGAGTTGGCCATTTGTGCTGATTTTGGAAAAGGGTATTCCCCTTGAGCATCTCCTAAAATATAGACATCATCATCGATACTGGATTGAAAAGTAGGAGGTTTGAGTTTGGCAAAACCGTGGTCATTGAGTTCCAGTTTTGCCTGTTTAATAAGCTCATTGGCTTTGTTGGGTGGAATGATATTCGCTTGCTCAAACGGCACTGTTTTATCCACATAATCAAAGTTTTTTTTATCAAAACTCTCTACATAAACCTCTTTAATTTTAAAGTTAATGTCTTTAAGGTTGGTAAGTCCATGATACTCAATGGTGTTTTTATAAAGCGTATTAAAGACTTCTAAAAACTGTTTTGGTTTGGCTGCAGGTTGTTCTCTTGGGTCAAGAATGATGACTTTTCCCTCAATACCATGCGTTTGAAAATAGTGCGCAATCATGCACGCTCTTTCATAGGGTGCTGGTGGGCATTTGTATGAACCATTGGGTACGGTGATAATAAAATTGCCCTTTGTAAAGGTTTCAATCATACCTTTGAGTTGTTCATGTTCAAAAGGAGGTTTTAATCCAGCAGGTGCTTTACTCATAACCTCTTTGATGGTTTTTTCATTGTTAAAAAGTGCCTCATAGTTATAATCAATGCCTACAGCCATAATGAGAATATCATAAGAGATATTTTGATATTTGGTGTAAACCTCTTTTTTGTCTCGATTGATTTCATAAATCTCTTCATTGATAAATCGACATTTGTTTTTCTTTATGGCATCTTTATATGAAAATGTTAAAGAGGATAGAGTAATATCTTGAACTTCACCTAAATAGGCATTTGAAAAAGGACAAGAGACAAAACGTCTGTTTTTCTCTATGATGGTAATATCTAAATAATTGTTGAGCTCTTTTAAGTAGTGTGCAACACTCAATCCTGCATACCCACCGCCACAAATCACAATTTTTGGTTGCATACTTTTTTGAAAACGTGCAAAGTTAGAGAGTGGAAAGAGCAGGGCAGCAGAAAAAAGTGAATAGCGCAAGAAATCTCGTCGTTGCATGACCACTCCTTATATTATTTGAACTAATAATAATTATAACTCAAAAGCGATTGTTTAAAACTTACAATGGTTTATAAACGGTTAATCTGGGATTTAAGCTTGGTTTATTTACTCATTTTATAATTTGATTAACAAAACACTAAGGAGTTTTTTATGAAAACAAAAATGATAACAGGTTTAATGGCAACACTTTTAGGTGCCAGTTTATTAAATGCACAAATGATGAATCAAAATGATTCAAGATGTGATGGGAAAAAAGCAAAAATGTCGTATTATAAAGGCGTTCATGGAATGAAAGGAAGTCATATGGGCATCATGCCACTTCTTTTTAAACTCAATTTAACACAAGAGCAAGAAGAGAGAGTTCAAAAGATCATGACAACGTTTAAATCTCAAATGCCTTCACCGTATGAATCATTCAGTGCAGACAAGTTTGACGAAGAGAAATACATCCAACAAGCTATGACAAAAAAAGAAAATATGATAAAATTACGAGCAAAAATGATTTCCAAAGTCTATGATGTGTTAACGGATAAGCAAAAGTCTCAACTGAGAGTCTTAATGGATTTAAAAGAGGAAAAACTAAAACAAGGATGCCGTTTTGATAAAAATAGCAATGGTCGAAGATGATACCGAACTGGCGTGTGTCTTGACCCAATATTTAAAACAGTTTAATATGGAAGTAACGAACTTTGAAGAGCCTTTTTTGGCTCTTTCAAGTTTGAATTTGCACTCGTACGATTTGATTATCTTGGATTTAAGTCTTCCTGGAATGGATGGTTTGGATCTGTGTAAAGAGATCGTAAAAAAACATGATGTGCCTATTATTATCTCAAGTGCCAGAAGTGATATCACGGATAAAGTCATTGCGTTAGAATTGGGTGCGGATGATTACTTGCCTAAACCATACGACCCACGTGAACTTGAAGTACGTGTAAAAACGATTTTAAGACGTTTTAATAAAAACAGTCAAACCACACCTGAATTGAATAAAAAAACATTTGAATTTGATGAAGACAAAAAAGAGATTCGAAAAAATGGCGAATATGTCAAATTAACGGCTGCTGAGTATGAAGTGGTATTACTGTTGTTAAAGCGAGAAGGTTTTGTCGTCTCACGAGATGAAATTTTTGAGAACTCAGATTTACTCAACAGTGATTATGACAATGTAGGAAGTTTGGCGGTGATCATCAACCGAATTCGACAAAAAATAGAAGCAAATCCTAAACAGCCTGAGTTCTTACAAACCATACGAGGTATGGGGTATAAGTTTGTACAATGAGACGTGATTCTATTCTCTTTACTCTGACCATTACGTTTGTCATTACACTTATTTTGCTGGCAATCAGCTTTTTAATTCTTATGGGGCATGCTATAGAAGAGAGAGACCACCATATAAAAAAGAAATACTCACCTGTTGCACGAATGGTTTTAAGAGAATACTTTGAAAACCATAAAGCAACACAACCTTTTATTAATGCCATGGATGAGATTGGCTTTACTTACAGTGAAGATAAAAAAGAGATTTCTGCTTTAAAATACAACCCAAAAACAAAAGTAGAGTTTGAACGTTTTTATCGAGATATACTCTTTCGAGTTTTACAATTAAAAGGGGAGTACTATATCTATTTAAAACAAGAAAACAATCGTTTTGAAATTATTCTAAAAGATACTCAAGCAGAGATACGAAATGGTAGGGTTTATATTATGGCGGTGTTTACTCTGCTTCTTATTGGAATGTGTTTTGCGTATTTAACCACGTATCGTAAAATCTATCCACTCAAACAGTTAAAAGAGAAAGTGATGAACTTAGCTGAAGAAAACTTTGATATCCAAGGGTGTGATACGAATAAAAACGATGAAGTTTCAGCATTAGCGAGAGAGTTTAAAAAAGCAGCACAACGTCTCAAAGAGATCAAAGAGTCTCGAAATGTTTTTATACGAAACATCATGCATGAACTCAAAACTCCTATTACTAAAGGGAAGTTTTTAACGCAACTGCCACACGATGAACAAAACGATGAAAAGATGAAAAACGTTTTTAATCGTTTAGAGAGTCTGATCAATGAGTTCAGCTCAATTGAAGAGTTGATTTCTTCTTCGAAACATTTTGAAAAAAGTTACTACTATTTAAATGATATTGTCGATAATGCGGTGGATATTTTAATGCTTGAAGAGGATGAAATCAAATGTGAGTTTGAGAATCTTAAACTGCATGTGAACTTTAAACTTATGACTTTAGCAGTAAAAAACCTTATTGATAATGCCATTAAGTATTCCCCGAACAAACAAGTTTGTATTAAAACGCAAGGTCAAGAGATTGTATTTGAGAATGAAGGTGAACCTTTAAAATATGATTTGACAAACTATTTTGAACCGTTTTTTGCCAATGAACAAAAAAACAAACAGAGCTTTGGATTGGGGCTTTATATCGTGCACTCGATTTTAAATGCCAGTGATTACAGCTTGAAATATAATCATGAAAATGGTATAAACCAATTTAAAATAGTACAAAAAGAGCACGTTTGAAATATGATATAGTCATAGTGGGAGCGGGAGCAAGTGGATTGATGCTCGCTTCACTTCTTAAAAACAGAAAGATTTGTTTACTTGAAAGCAATGCAAAAATTGGAGCCAAAATCCGTGTGAGCGGTGGAGCTAAGTGTAATGTCACCAATAAGTACATGAGTGAAAAACACTATTTAGGCCATCAAACGTTTGTGCATAACATACTTAAAAACTTCGATCAACACGATTTACTGGCTTTTTTTAATCAACATCATGTCAAACCTAAAATTGTTGAAAAGATTGTCAAAGGAACGTACTTTTGTAACAGTGCCCAAGAGGTGACGGATATGTTTTCAAAACTGATTTCACATGTGGATTTGAAACTCAATTGTGAACTCAAAGAGGTGACATACAATCAAGAGTATACCTTGCATACAAGTAAAGGTAAAATTGAGTGTGAGCATTTGGTCATGGCAAGCGGTGGTTTGTCTTACCCTTCTTTAGGTGCAAGTTCCATTGCTTTTGATGTGGCCAAACAGTTTGGACACACGGTGCAAAGACTCTCTCCTGCACTTGTAGGATTTACCGTACAAAAAGAGCAGTTTTGGTTCAAACAATTAAGTGGTCTCTCTTTGCCTGCACTGGTAAAAGTGGGCAATAAAGAGTTTGAAGGTTCGTTTTTATTTGCCCATAAAGGGTGTTCGGGACCTGTGATTTTAAATGCCTCCCTTTTTTGGGAAAAGGGACAATTGAGTATTGATTTTTTACCTCAAAAAGCATTAGAAAAGTTTATGAAAAGTAACAAACATATCAGTTCAGCACTTCCTTTACCAAAACGTTTTGTATCAGAATTTTTAAAATCAGTTGAACTCAAAGATCAACCCATCAGTGCTTTAAACAATGAAGAGAAAAATAAGTTAATGTTATTAAAAAATTATACCTTCTCTCCTGCAGGAAACTTCGGTTATACCAAAGCTGAAGTGACCAAAGGAGGAGTCTGTACTTTGGAAATAGATGAGTTGACACTGCAAAGTAAATTACAAAAAAATCTTTATTTCTTAGGGGAGTGTTTGGATGTCACCGGAGAGTTGGGTGGATATAATTTTCAATTTGCTTTCTCTAGTGCTGTAAGTTGCTCGAAATCGATCTAGCTTAAAATCATTTTATGTGTTATTTATGAAACTTTTTGTACAATCCAGCACAATATAACGTTAACTAAGGCAGATCAATGTTTTTTAGAAATCAAAAAATGCAGTCTGAAATTCTTCATTTAGAAGCACAGATTGAGCAACTGAAAAAAGAGATTGAAACAAAAAATAATATCATTAACTCTTTACAAACTGAACTTTCAAAAGCACCCAAAGAGGAAGATTGTACAGAAGTAAAAAATGAACTTGCGCTCTTTAAAATCATAGCCGCTGTTTCTCAAGAAGAGGGTCTGGTTGTTTTTGATCCTAAGAATAAAGTCTATTTTGCAAATACATTGGCAAAAAATAATATCAGTGATTTCTCTGTGGTGTTAGAAGCTGTGTTAGAGAGAAACGATTTTCTTATCATGGATGATTGCGAAGCGAAAGTGATGATTGTTGAACATGCTGGATATAAAATTGTGGCACTTAAAAAAACCTCTGTACATGATAACAAAGAGGGAGGGCTTTTAGAGCGACACAATAAAAATATGACACTTTCATTGACCAATACTCAAACAACCTATCTTTCTTTGTTGGATGAACTGCAAGAGATGATGAAAGAGTCTAAAGAGACGGCTTCAGGTTCTACAGAAGGTTTATCTTTAACACAAGAGATTGTTAAAGACACGGGTAATTTGCATCAACAAATTGAGATTGAAAATGAAGTGGTGAACTCTTTAGTTGTTAAAGGAAAAGATATTTCAGAAGTCATCACCCTCATTCAAAATATCGCTTTCCAAACCAATATTTTATCTCTCAATGCGGCTGTTGAAGCGGCAACCGCAGGTGAAGCAGGAAAAGGTTTTGCGGTGGTTGCTCAAGAGGTTCGAAACCTTGCAACACGAAGTGCGGATGCTGCGAAACAGATTAAAGATGTGGTGGATTCAATTCACTTAGAGACACAACGCATCAAAGAGAGTTCCGATGTGGTTGCTGGTGTAGTGAACGAAACAAAAAACCGAGTAGCAGTGTTAAATGATTTAATGAACAAATTCCAACGTAACTCAAATCGATCGGTGTATGAAGTTGAGAGCATTTCAAATAAAATTTTCATTAACCTCGCAAAACTGGATCACGTGATTTATAAAAATAACTTGTATCAATTAATTTTTGGTGGAGAACACAGCTTTAAAGCGGTTGATCACCACAATTGTCGATTAGGGAAATGGTACGACACAGGACTTGGACGAGAAGAGTTCAGTTTTGTGCCTTCATATAAACACTTAGAAAAACACCATCACACCGTCCACCATGAAGCCAATATTTTAGCAGAAGAGTGTTCTGGGTTAGCCGTAGCATGCTCGAAACAACTGATTGAAGATAAGATTGCATTAGTTGAAAATGCGAGTGAAGAGGTCTTCTATTATTTGGATAAAATTTTAGAAGAGAAAAATGAATCGGTGATGAAAAAAGCGGCTAAAGATCTTTTTGATAAAAAGTAGGAGAGCAAAATGAGCACATATAAAATTGCAATTATTGATGATGAAACAGAAATTTTAACGATGTTGAATCGGTTTTTGAGTAAATCAGGCAAGTACACGGTTTCAACCTTTTCTAACCCTGTTATAGGAGTAGATGCGGTTAATCGAGACAGTTTTGATTTGGTTTTATTAGACATCATGATGCCTCAAATGAATGGTTTAGAAGCATTAGAAAAAATCATGGTTAAAAATCCAGCACAAAAAATTGTTATGATGACCGCGTATTCAACGTTGGATAGGGTGTTGAAATCACATAAAGAGGGTGCAACCAATTATGTGATGAAACCGTTTGATTCACTGCAAGCTTTAGAGAGTAAAATTACTGAAGTTTTAAAGTCGTAGTTGAATGAATAAAAAGAGTTTGGCACTCAAATATGGGGTGCTTTTTTGTATTGTAAGTGTGGTCCTTTTTGTAGCAAACCACTCTTACAAACAACAACAAACTACTTTACAACTGCAAAAAGAGATACAACACGTCAAAATGGCGTATAAAAGTGTCATTGAAGAGCATCAAAAACTCAGCGAGCTGATTTTTTTCAATGATTTACTTTATGATGATAAAGTGGTTGAAAGTTTCAAACAAGCCACACATCATTTAAAACAAGAACAGCAACAACTCTACGAATACCTCAAACAAAAATTTTTTTATTATAAAAGTTATGGGGTGAAAAATATCAGTTTTTATTTTCCCAATAATGTTCTTTTTTTAACCATGGATGACAAAGCCAATCCCATTGAACATACCGTACAAAAAAAGAGTCTGATTTTTGCAAACTCAACACTTAAAGAGATGTCCAGTATTGAAATAGCCAATAACAAAGCATCACTGGTGGTCACAAAACCTCTTTTTGATAACGATTTAAAACATATTGGTGCCATTGAGTTTGAGTTGAGCTTGGACTATCTTGCCAATATGGTGGAGAAAAAAACTGAATACGACATCTTCTTTTTATACGATAAAAAAATGCAAGCACATTCAGCAAGCAATGAGTTCAGTGATTTTTTAATCAACAATAAATATGCCATTGAAAATTCAACACACAAAATTTTTCGATATAAAGAGGAGATGATGCAACTCATTGCATCTCAACAGCAAGAAAAGATTGTAAAAAACATGAATACACAACAAGAGTTTGCTGTGCCTTTTGAGTTTGAAAAACGCGTTCAAGCGATGGTATTTATCCCTTTACAACACGCCTTAACCAATGAACACAATCTCTATTTAATGGGTTACTCTATGAATGAAGAGTCCGAGTTGGATGTCATAGAGCAGATGAGTTATTGGATATTATGGATTTCGTTGAGTGTTGCATTTTTAGTGATTTTGGTCATTTTTATTTCACATCTTGACCGTATTCGAACACAAGCATTACGAAAAAAATATGATGATTTGGTCAATGCCATTGATAAATATGTAATCATGATAGAGACCGATAAAAGCGGGTTTATTACCTATATTACTGAAGCTTTCTGTAATATTGCAGGGTACAGTAAAAATGAGCTTATAGGTCGAAACATCAATGTACTAAGACATCCTGATATGTCTAAAAAGTTTTTTGAAAATATGTGGTATGAATTGCGAACCAAGAAGCGTTGGGAAGGTGAAGTTAAAAACCGAGATAAAAATGGAAACTCTTATTGGGTACGGGGTATCATTTTGCCCAAATATGATATTAATAATGAAATCATTGGGTATACCTCAATTCGTGTCAATATCACCGATGCTAAACAGCTTAAAAAAATCAATAATCTTTTAAAAGAGGATTTGTCCAATAAACTCAATGAGATTAAAATGCGTGATGAAACTTTGATGCAAAAGACACGTATTATTCTTATGGGGAAAATTTTGGATTCAGTTTCACATCAATGGAAAACACCTATGTCCAATATCACGATTGAATTGGCCAATTTAAAAGCCCGTATTGAAAATGAATCGTTGGATTTGACTCAACTTAAAATGATTCAAGAAGAGATTGAGTATCAACTCAAAACACTCTCCATCACACTCAATGAGTTTAAAACTTTTTTCAGTGAAGAGAATGACAGTGATAAATTTAATGTTTACTCAGCAGTCAATGAATCAATTGCATTGGTTAAAAAAGAGTGTCAATTGCACAACATCTTCATTGAATTGAATGCCTCTAAAGAGATTTTCTGTTTTGGAGTATTTAATGATTTACGACAAATTATCACCAATTTATTGAGAAACAGTGTGCATCAACTCATTGTCAACAATATAGAAAAAGGTGCCATCAAACTTAATATTATTGAAGAGGGGAAAGAGGTCATTATCATGTGTGAAGATAATGCAAAAGGGACCTCTAAACGTATCATTGATGAAGTTTTCTCTGACAGTTATGAAGAGAAAGTCAATAAAGATGCAGGCATTAATCTTTTTATTGTCAAACTGCTCATACAAAAAATTGGGGCACAATTGTTGTTTGAAAACAAAGAGGATAAAACCATTTTTTATATTAAGTTGGTCAAACGGGACCGAAGAAAAGAGAAAAGAGACTAAATGAGAGTTTCATTTTATATTAAAATATTCACTGCTTTTATCATTTTCTCTTTGATATTGATTGGTTTTTTTGGTTTTGTGTTTAAAAACTTCTTTGAAATGGACATTCAAAAACGAGAAGTGGAGCGTATCAATAAAGAGCTGGAATACAAACACGATATATTAGTAGAAACCATTTTAGATATCAATGAGTTGGTCATCACTCTCTCTCATACAAACCCCAAAAATTATCCAGAACTTTTTAATTACAGTATGCAAAGCAATGAAAATATTGTACAAATGAAGTTTTTAAATTCCCAAGGGGTTGAGTTGCTTCGATACAATCGAATGGATAAAAAGATTCTAAAAGTACCTGATTCTCAGTTACAAAATATGATCATACAAGGGTGCTGTAAAGAGATACGAGCGCTTCAAGTAGGGGAATTATGGCACTCATCTGTGGATATTTTAAAACAGAACAGTGAGGTGGTGCGACCCATTACGTTTGTGCTTCGTTTTGTCATTAAAACAGACAAAGGGTTTGTTGTACTGATTTTAGATATCAATGAACTTTTTGAAAAAGTGCAACAAATAGCAAACACCAACTCTTATATTTTAGACCAAGATGGCAATTTTATACTGCACAGTAATCCAAAATATAATTGGTCCAAATACTTTTCACCGACAAAAACCATCTTTAAACTCTTCCCTAGAGAAACAAAGAATATTTTAGACAGTGATTATTTTGTCTCAGAACATTTTGTCTCTAAACGTGTTTACATCACTTATAAAGATTATGTGGTATTACTCTCAACATTTAACAAATCAGAGATTATCAACTATTTTAGAGAGTTTGAAGAGTATTTTATCACTATTTTTGTATTGGGTATTGTTGTTGCCATTATCCTTTCACTGCTTTTTGCAGAACCACTTGCAAAGCTTAATCGAAAAACCGAAGAGGTCAATAAAGATTTGGACATGAGCATTAAAAAGAGTCATGAGGCTTTAAATGAGAGTCAAAATATTATTGATAAATATGTAATGTCCATACGAATGGATAAAGAGGGAGTAATTACAGATGTCAGCAATGCTTTTTGTGATGTTTCAGGTTTTTCAAAAGGGGAACTCATTGGACATCACCATAAAGTTTTGGTCCATTCAGATATGAGTAATGAAGAGTATGACGCCATCTGGAAACCCCTTAAAAAAGGACAATCCAATACTTTAGAGCTTAAAGCACTTAAAAAAGATGGGGGATACTTCTGGACTGAGTCGTATATGGATCCTATTTTCGACTCTGAAGGTGAAATCATCGGTTATACGGTAATACGAAACAACATCACTGATAAAAAAGTGATTGAAAATCTTTACAGTGATATCAACTACCAAGTACAACAATACAATGCTATTTTTGAAAATGCACACAGTGGTATTGGTTTGATTGATTTATTGGGGAACTTTAAAAAAGTGAACTTTATGTTCTCTAAGCTGTTGGGGTACACCAGCAGTGAACTTCTGAACATGAGTTGTTTTGATATTGTAGTACCAATCTCCATTAACTTTTTTAGAAAACTTTTTGTAGAAGCTCAGGAAATAGGTGCCATTGCCAATATTGAAAAGGTTTTTTTACATAAAGATGGTTCAGAGATTCATCTTCAAATGTCGTTGAATCTGTTGCCCGATAAAAAGCATTTTGTTTTGGTGGTCAACTCTTTACAAGATAAACGAAAACTTCAAGAACTCAATCAAACTCTTGAACTTAAAATCCAAGAAGAGGTTGAAAAGAGTCGCCAAAAAGATAAGATACATCAAGAAGAGCAAATTCGTAATATTAAACTCACCTCAATTGGAACACTCGCTGCAGGAATTACGCATGAGATCAATACCCCTTTAACATACATAAAAGGAAACTTTGAGATGATGGGGTATGATATTGAAGATTTACCAGACAGTGAGATAAAAACACGTATGCTTGAAGACAGTGAGCGCATTAAAGATGGGTTAAATCGTATTGCTAATATTGTGGAATCCATGAGAGAAATCTCTCAAAGCTCCAATGAGAGTAAAGAGAATGTAAATATATATTCGACTATAATTACCGCTTTAACCATGACATACAATCGTTCAAAACAGATATCACGTATCTATCTCAATGACAAACTTTTTGAGATTGACAGCATCAATAAAAATGAGTTTGAGTTTATGTGTAAAGTGCAAAAACAGCGTGTAGAACAAGTGTGGATAGTCATTGTCAATAATGCATTGGATGAATTGACCAATGTAGAAGATTATGAACAACGGGCACTTAAAATCTATATTGAAGAACAAAAAGATGATGTGGTGGTACGTTTTGAAGACAATGCAGGTGGTATAAAAGAGGAGATGATAGAAAAACTCTTTGACCCTTTTGTTTCGTCAAAAGAGCACAGTGGTATGGGTGTGGGATTAAATATATCTAAAAAAATCATAGAACAACAAAATGGAGAAATCACGGCGTATAATAAAAATAGTGGTGCCGTGTTTGAAGTGAGATTACAAAAATGCGAATAGCTTTTATTGGAGATATTGTCGGTCGACCGGGTCGAAAAATCATCAAAGACAAATTAAAAACTTTTATAAATAAATATGAGATTGATTATGTGATTGCCAATGGTGAAAATGCAAGTCATGGCTTTGGTTTAACAATCAAAAACTGTGATGAGTTGATAAAATCAGGCATTGATCTTTTTACCGGAGGCAATCACTCCTTTGATAAACGTACTGAAGTAGAAGCTTTGTTTAAAACAAAACCGGTACTTCGCCCAGATAACTACCCAGAAGGTATTCCTGGAAAAGGGGTGGAAATTGTTGAAATCAAAGGTGAGAAGTTGGCCATCGTTAATCTTATGGGGATGTACTCCATGCCTCATGTAGAGAACCCTTTTAATTGGGCAACCAAGCTCATTGACTCTTTGCATGAAGAGGGCATTAAAAATATTTTTATTGACTTTCATGCAGAAGCAACCAGTGAAAAACGTGTCATGCACATGATGTTTGAAGGAAAAATCAGTGCTATTTTAGGTACACACACGCATGTAGGTACGGATGATTTACAAATTTTAAATGGGACAGCGTATGTAACAGATGTGGGGTTAACTGGTTGCAGAGACAATGTCATTGGTATGGATAAACAAATGCCCATTTATAGAGCCACTACAGGGTTAAATGGTCATTTTAAAGTACCAAGTACTTGTAAAGCGATTTTACAATTTGTGGTCATGGATATTGAAAATGGTCAATGTCATGATGCTTTTAAACTCAAAGCGTATTGCGACATAAGCGAAGAGCTGATCATAAAGGCTTTATTTGAATAACAGTTTTGAACTGCTGATTTTTTTAAAGCAAAAAGAGTTGTTAAAAGATGCACCAAAATATTGGTGGCCGAGTCATGGTGGTTTTGAAACACTCATAGGCGCCATTCTTACCCAAAACACTAAATGGACGAATGTAGAAAAGTCCATTGCCAATTTAATGCAACTCAACCTTTTACACTTAGAAGCAATGGCTCAAAGTGATATTGGTGTATTAACGTATGCCATTACTCCAAGTGGCTTTAAAAATCAAAAATCCAAACGACTTAAACAGCTGTGTAATAATATTCTTGAAACCTTTGAAACCTTTGAGCAATTTCAAGAGGAAGTGAGTCGTGAATGGTTGCTCTCTCAAAAAGGTATTGGTTTAGAAACAGCAGATGCAATACTGTGTTATTGCTGTTGTCGTGAAGAGATGGTGGTTGATAAATATACACAACGACTGGTTGAAACTTTTGGCTACACCTTTGAAAGCTATGAGGAACTCAAAGCGTGGTGTGAATATGGAATTAATGAAAATTTCGATAAAATAGTTCAACTTTATGGCTATAACATTACTTTGAATGAACTGTATTGCAGATTTCACGGTAAAATTGTAGAGTTTATGAAAATAAATCCAAGGGTTTAAACTATGATAATCATTCCACAAACCAAAGGTGGTGTCGGTAAATCAACAGTTGCCATGCAAATCATTGCACCTTTTTTATACAAAATGCATGGGAAGAAAGTAACCTATATAGAAATTGATGATGAAAATAATGATTCCAAATCATTTACACGAACGGATATTGTCAATAAACGTATGTTAGGTACCAATAAATTAACAGAACTGGATGAACTGATTTTAATGGACGATAACCATGAAATAATTGTTGATGTAGGTGGAAATAAAACCTCTACACTTGTTCTTGATGAGATTAAAAAGATTGGTACTTATGGAAACGTGAAGTGGATTATTCCATTAGGGGATGGGGAGCTTGATGGTAAAAATGCCATTGCTACCATGAAAAAAATCAGAAAGATTGAACAACACCCCGAAAAAAACATGTTCTTTGCACTTAATCGAGCGATCAGTATGGAAGCAGACTACATTGAAGAACAGTTTATTAACTTCTTTGGACACAAATATCTTAACAGTGATTCAGTGATTTGTGATTTTGTAGAGAATCCCAAATTCTTCCCTGTAAAAAATGATAAAGTCATTACCATCAGTCGGTACTTAGGAAGTACCGTTTGGGAGATGGCATTTAACAACACAGACTTTGCAGAAAAAGCGATGCAAGCCAAAGAGTTAGGCGATTTAGCCAGTGCAAGAAAATACCTCTTTTTCAGACGAATGCAAATTGAATCAAAAGATTATACGATTGATGTGTTGTATAAGATTTTTTCACAACTAGAGAAGTGGATTGAAATTAAAAAATGAGTGACATGAGCTTCAAACAGGCCAAAGAGCTTGTTGAAAAAATTGAACTCACCGAGTTGAGTTTAAAAAAAACAGTCGATGATATTGATGCATCATCGAAGAGTTTTAATGAAGCTTTACGCCAACAACGTATCATTATGGATTTAATACCACGAGCCAATTTTAAAATGGGTCTTTTAAAACTTTTAATTGCTGTACAAGTCGGTTTCATCGCTGGAATTTTTGTCGGCATCTATATATTATAATATTTTAGGAAATGAAGAAGAATGGATAAACAAGAAAAAATTGTATCAATGTTTGATCAAATTGCAGGTAAATACGATATTGCCAATCGTGTCTTAAGTATGGGGATTGATAAATCTTGGAGAAATAAAGCGTGCAATTTGGCTTACTCATTTTATGATAAAAAAGTGATTGATAAAGTCATTGATGTGGCGTGTGGTACAGGGGATATGATCGATTATTGGCAAAAAACAGCAGCACAAGCCAATGTTGAGCTTAATAACATTGTAGGCGTTGACCCAAGTGTTGGAATGATGGAAGTGGCTAAACAAAAACTGCCAGAAGTGGAGTTTATTGAATCAGGGGCTGCATCGATGCCTTTTGAAGATGGTATGGCTGATATTATCTCGATTTCTTATGGTATTCGAAACGTGGTTGAACGACAAAAAGCATTTGATGAATTTGCACGTGTGCTTAAAAAAGATGGACTGCTTGTAATTTTAGAGTTTACTAAAAATCCAAAAGAGACACCGCTTGATTATATTAAAGATTTCTATATGAATAAAGTGTTACCAACCTTAGGTGGAATTATCTCTAAAAATAAAGAGGCCTATACGTATTTACCTAACTCTATTGATGAGTTTTTAACAACAGAAAACCTTTCTAAAGAGTTACAAAATGCTGGATTAGAACCTATTTTTGTAAAAGGGTTTTCTATGAATATATCAACACTGTTTATTGCACGAAAGATTTAATCTTTCAGTTCTTTTTTGAAGCTTCTTTGTTGAAATAGAAATTTTATTCACTCAGATACTTCCATGTATCATCCATCATAAAATTTTTATTTCGTCTTGAGTCTTTAAAAAAATATCTTAAAAGCTTAAAACTTTAAATAAAACAATGGAAGAAAAATGAATGGCCCAATCACTGTCTCAGAACTTAACGGACAAATCAAATCTCTTTTAGAAACCACCTTTTCTTATGTCTATGTTGAAGGGGAAATCTCTAATTTAACCTATCACAACTCCGGACACATTTATTTCTCAATCAAAGATGACAAATCAACCATCTCTTGTGTGATGTTTAAAGGCAATGCGCAATATCTTAAATTCAGACTTGAAGTAGGGCAAAAGATAAATATCTCGGGTTCAATTACTGTGTATGCCCCACGAGGAAACTATCAACTGTTGTGCCAAAAAATTGAACCTTCTGGCATTGGAGAGTTGGCTTTAGCGTATGAACAACTTAAAAAGAGACTGCAAGCACAAGGGTATTTTAATCCTGAGATTAAAAAAAGTTTGCCCAAATATCCTAAAACCATTGCCATTGTAACTTCAAGTACAGGTGCCGCCATACAAGATATGAAAAAGGTGGCATTGCATCGTTGGCCATTGACAAAATTTATTTTAATACCTGCTTTGGTTCAAGGGCAAGGAGCCAAAGAGGATATAGTAAAAGCCATAAAAAAAGCAGACAGCTTAAAAGCAGATATTCTTATTGTAGGGCGTGGTGGAGGAAGCATTGAAGATTTGTGGGCATTCAATGAAGAATGTGTGGCTCAAGCCATTTATGAAGCTTCAACCCCAGTGATTTCTGCAGTGGGGCATGAGGTTGATTTTGTGATTTCTGATTTTGTAGCAGACGTACGTGCTGCCACACCATCCAATGCCATCGAGATTGCATTGCCAGATATGAATGAGATGCTTCAATATCTCGATGAGTTGCACAATGATTACAATCGAAGTTTTACCTATGTACTCAATAATAAAATTCAAGCTCTTAATCACTTGATACAATCATTCAAGCAAAACTCCTTTGCCAATAAGTTTAAGTTCATTGAAGAGAATATTAAAAGTGTCAAAGAGAAGTTTAACCAAGCATTTTCTCAACAACTTCAAAACAGATTCAATGATGTGGAGTTTTTAAAAAATTCCTTTGAGCTCAATCATCCGGATAAACGAATTAAAAAAGGGTATGTACAAGTGACCAAAGAGAATAAAATTATTGCTTTGGAAGATGTAAAGATAGATGATGTGATTGATTTACAAAGCACACACAAGATTGTACGAAGCAAAGTGTTGGATATAAACTCAATCAAATAGTTTTTTAAATAAAACGTGTTAAGTTTTAAGAGTATATTTCGTATAATTAAGAAAGATTGAAAAGACTTTATCTAAAGCCAGAAGCATTAATAGGAATGAAGGAGCGTTTATGGAACAACAAGCAGAAGATAAAAAAATAGATTATGCCAACACAGCAGAGTACATGACTTTTGAATTAGGAAGAATGAAATATGCAATTGAACTTCCTAAAATTCGAGAGATTTTAACATACCCAAAGATTATTACAACTCTTCCAAACACTCGAAAATGGGTTAAAGGTTTAATCAATTTACGTGGTGAAGTTGTGCCTGTATTGGATATTCGAATTAAGTTTAAAACAGGTGAAATTGTTTACAACGATAACACAGCAGTTATTGCTGTTATTACAGAAGATAAACGAATGATTGGTATTGTTGTTGATAAAGTGGATGACGTTCAACGACTCAACATCAATGACCTTGCACCTGTATCGGACTTAGGTTCTGCAATTCCATCAAAATATTTAAAAGGATTTGTTCGATTAGAAGACAGTAAAATGCTTGTAATCATGGACATCGAAAGCGTTGTTCACAAAGATGAACTTCAAGATTAGGATTGCCTATGCAAGAAAAAATTGAAAAGCTCAGAGAGCTGAAACTTCTGTTTGTTGAAGATGAAGAGGATCTGATCAATATCATTGAAGATACTTTGAAAAAACTCAATGCCAATTTTGTAACCGCACGTAATGGAAAAGAAGCCTTGAACCTTTTAGATGAGCAACCAGATATTGATGCCGTTATTACGGATATCAATATGCCCATTATGAATGGTTTAGAGATGATTGACCTTATCAATCAAAAAGGGTTGAACTTGCCTATCATTGTGATGTCTGCACATACTGAAACAGAGTTTATTAAAAAAGCAGAAGAGTTGGGTGTAAAAAATTATCTCTTAAAACCATTTGACTTTATTAAGTTTATTGATTTAATTGTAGGAATGGGTATAAAATAGTTCATGGCATCTGTGGATAAAAAACTTCTAAAACGTCTGAAAGTCTTATACGTTGAAGATGATGATAAAATCAGAACAGAACTCTCTTCTTTGCTTGAAAATTTTTTTGGCAAAGTCTACACGGCAGTTGATGGACAAGATGGTTATGACTGCTATATGAAAAATCAAGAGGATATTGATGTTATTTTAAGTGATATCAATATGCCCAAACTCACTGGTATTCAAATGGTCGCAAAAGTACGCCAAAGCGATATGAAAGTACCTGTTATCTTCGCAACAGCCTATTCTGACAACGAATATCTGGCTGACGCGATTAAACTCAAAGTTTATGACTACATCATTAAACCCATTGACATTCGTAATCTTTTAACCGTCATGAATGACTTGGCCAATATTTTGTATCAAGAGTTTTTGATTGAACAACAAAACAAAGAGCTTGAAAAGTATAAAGATGTCATTGATCAAAACAATATTGTAATCAAAACCGATACCAAAGGTATCATTACGTACGTCAATACACACTTTTGTGAGATTACAGGGTATGAAAAAGAGGAACTCCTTGGTGAACACTTTGCTTTTTTAAAACATAAAGACACAGCACAATCGTTGATTGATGAAATGTTTGAAGCTGTACTTAAAAATGAAGCATGGCAAGGGAAAATTAAAAACAAAACCAAATTTGATGATGTCTATGTGGTGGATGCATACACTATTGCCATACTCACTGATGCTGGAGAAGTAACTGGAAGCATCTCAATTCAAAGAGATATCACTGCAGAGGTGAATCAAAAAAGAGAGATGCAAAAAGCATTGATCAAAGATAAAAGTGAGATTTACTTAAAAGGAAAAGAGAGTACGGGTGAACTCAATGCAATCATCAATGAGTTAAATAAACGTATCCATGATTTGCAAAAGATGATTCAAACTTCACACAAAGATAAAGAGCGTATTTTATTTAACATTGACAAACTCACGGTTGAAAACAAAAAACTCAAAAAAGAGTTGACTTTGGCAGTGAGTAAAATCCCTGATGAAGATGAATCGGCACAAACTTTGAAGATGAACAAAAGCAACCAAGACATGAAAATTGAGCTTAAGAAGTTGCATGAAGAGAATGAACAACTCAAAAGCGATATGACCAAAGAGGTCAATCAAGTGCGTGTGAGTCTTGAAACACGTATTAAAGAGCTGGAAAAACTCAATAAAGAGTATCTGATACAAATTGAAGAGACTGAAGATTTACGAACTCTCAATGAAAAGATAGAGTACTGGAAAGGCAAAGCCAAAGAGGGGCATCGAAGAATTGAGCAATTAGAGCGTGAATTGATTCAAACAGGTGATAAGGGTTTGATGAGTCGATTGTTTAAATAAGAGTAAAACTACTCTTATTTATTAACTGTTTGAGCTCTCTTTGATAGTAATTGAGATGACTTTTTGCTCACTAAGTGGTTTGTTTCCTGCAGACTGACCATTGGTGGGGGTGTACTCAATTTTTTGTACCACATCCATCCCTTTTTTTACATAACCAAAAATTGTATGTCGACCATTAAGCCAATATGTTGGTACGGTTGTGATAAAAAATTGGCTTCCATTGGTATTTGGACCAGCATTTGCCATGGCTAAAATACCTGCTTTATCAAAAACAGCATTGGGAGCAAATTCATCTTTGAATGGTTTGTTCCAAATAGACTCTCCACCTCGTCCTGTTCCTGTTGGGTCTCCCCCTTGAATCATAAAGTTTTTAATCACTCGGTGAAAAATCAAGCCATTGTAGTATCCATTTTTTGAATGCGTGATAAAGTTTTCTACAGCTTTTGGTGCTAAATCGGGTCGAAGTTCAATCTCAATCTCCCCTTGATTTGTTTTCATCACAGCAACTGGATTGGAAGCAAACAGCGCTGCACAGAATGTAACAATTAGTAATACAACTCTCATTAAAAGTCCTTGTTTCTTGTAATCTTGTGTAAAATCGTGTTAGTATAATATTTATATTTTTAATATGTGATTAAAACATTTTTTTTATATTGCATTAACCTGATTTGTACTATAATCGGACAAAAATTATCTTATATAAAGGAACTCAAATATGGAAATGCCAGCAATGCCACAACCAACATTTTATATGTTTAAATGTGAACAATCATCACCTCCAGGAATGCCAAAACCGAGCTGTGTGAATGAAATGACAAAAGATTTGTTTAATCATTTGGCGCAAAAAATGATGGAAAAAGGACTTATGGGACCTGTCCAACCGATTCGAACATCCTGTTTGGGGCGATGTCAAATGGGACCTGTTATGTTAGTGGAACCTGGACATCATATGTACGTACAATTATCTAAGGAAAAAATTGATAGAATTGTGGACGAACATATACTGGGCGGAAACCCAGTACAAGAGTTTTTAATTCCAGAGCAATTCTGGGGAGAACCATGACAATTAAATAACTAGAAGGTAGCAGTAAATGACATTTGATATGCTTTATAGTAAAATCCATAGAGCAACCGTAACCGATGCAAATCTTAACTATGTGGGGTCTATTACCATTGATGAAGAGCTTATGCAGGCTTCGCATTTAAGAGTGGGACAAAAAGTAGAAATTGTTAACGTCAATAACGGGGAACGATTTGCAACGTACGTAATTAAAGGTAAAGCTGGCAGTAAAGATATGTGCTTAAATGGCGCAGCTGCAAGAAAAGTAGAGATCGGTGATAAAATTATTGTGATTGCTTATGCCGCATACTCTGAAGTAGAATTAGAACACTATAAACCTACAGTTGTATTGGTTGATGATGAAAACAATATCACATGCGTGACCAATGAACTTGTTGGAAGTGACCATGTTTGATGGCGTAGATTTAAGCAAACTCAATTTAAACGATGTCATGAAACAAGTTCAAGACATGGCCGAACAAGCAAAAGAGCAAAATGAAGGAAAAATCTTCACCTCAAAAGCGGGTGGAGGAATGGTTGAAATCTCAATCAATGGAAACTCTGAAGTGGTGGATTTACAAATTGATGACTCTTTGCTTGAAGATAAAGATTCCTTACAAATTCTTCTAATCAGTGCCATGAATGATGTGATTAAACAATCCGATGAAAACAAAAAAATGATGGCCATGAACATGATGGGTGGTATGAACCCATTTGGTCAAAAATAGAGTTTCATGAAACAACTACTTGAAGAATTTGAAACGTATTTAAATACGCATTTACCCCAATCAAAAAGTTTCCACCCTAACTTTGAAAAAGCCTTACAAGAGATGCTCCGTGCAGGTGGAAAACGATTTCGTCCAATGCTCTTGTTGAGTGTGGTACAAGCCAAACAATCACTGCTTATAAAAAATGCCATGAGTGTGGCGCTTGGTTTAGAGCTGTTACACACATACTCTTTAATACATGATGATCTGCCTGCGATGGATGATGCCAGTTTACGAAGAGGGTATCCGACACTTCATACAACCTATGATGAAGTCACAGCCATATTAGTTGGGGATGCACTTAATACGCATGCGTTTAATCTGCTTGCCAATGCAGCCTTTTCAAATGATGTGAAAATTGAATTGATTAAAATCCTCTCAAGTGATGGAGGAATTGATGGAATGATCATTGGACAAGCCATTGATTGTTATTTTGAAAATCAAAAAGTGGAACTTTCACAACTGGAGTTTTTACATATTCATAAAACAGCAAAACTTATTGCAGCTTCTCTTAAGATGGGGGCTATTATTGCTGGATTATCGGATGAAGTACAAGAAAAACTCTATGCCTTTGGTATCGATATTGGCTTACTGTTTCAAATTCAAGATGATATTATTGATGAGACTCAAAGTGAAGAGGAAGCGGGGAAAACAACCAATAATGATGGAGCAAAGAACTCTTTTGTGAACCTTTTAGGTTTAAATGGAGCCATCAAAAGTGCCAATGAATTGGCCAACAAGTGTAAAGAGACACTGAATCAATTTGACACCGAATTAAACACAAGCTTACACCAACTGTTGCAAAAATATCTGTACAGACATCAATAAAAAGTTTATGTAATACTTTAGTCATTATAACTCAGACTACTTGACAATTAATAAAAAATTTTATACAATTTTAGCACTCAAAAAATAAGAGTGCTAACTCAAACACGATTTAATCTTATAGGAGAAGCAATAATGAATTTTCAACCATTAGGTGAAAGAGTTCTTGTAAAAAGAACCGAAGTAGAGAACAAAACCGCAAGTGGAATCTATATTCCAGATAACGCAAAAGAGAAACCATCAACTGCAGAAGTAGTTGCAGTGGGAACAGAAGTTAAAGACGTCGCATTAAAAGATACGATTGTATTTGGTAAATATGCAGGTACTGAGTTGACACTTGAAGGTGTAGATTATTTGATTTTAGAGATAAAAGATATTTTAGGAGTGATTAAGTAATGGCAAAAGAAGTATTATTTAGCGATAACGCAAGAAACAAACTGTTTGCAGGTGTTGAAAAATTAGCAGATGCAGTAAAAGTTACAATGGGACCAAGAGGAAGAAATGTACTTTTACAAAAATCATTTGGTGCACCCAACATTACTAAAGATGGTGTTTCCGTGGCACGTGAGATTGAACTTGCAGATACATTAGAAAATATGGGAGCTCAACTTGTAAAAGAGGTGGCTTCAAAAACAGCTGATGAAGCAGGTGATGGAACTACAACTGCAACCGTTTTAGCATACTCTATTTTTAAAGAGGGTCTTAGAAATGTAACGGCTGGAGCAAATCCTATTTCACTTAAAAGAGGAATGGATAAAGCGTGCGAATCAATTTTAGCACAGCTTAAAGCTTCATCAAAAGAGGTGGCAAACAAAACTGAGATTGAGCAAGTTGCAACGATTTCTGCAAACTCTGATAAAGCCATTGGGGCTATGATTGCTGAAGCAATGGACAAAGTAGGAAAAGATGGTGTTATCACTGTTGAAGAGGCAAAAGGTATTACAGATGAACTGGATGTGGTTGAAGGTATGCAGTTTGACCGAGGTTATCTTTCTCCATACTTTGTAACCAATACAGAAAAAATGGTTGCAGAATTGGATAATCCATTTATTCTTTTATGCGATAAAAAAATCTCTAACTTAAAAGAGATGTTACCAATCTTAGAGCAAGTAAATCAAGCGGGACGACCACTGTTAATCATTGCTGAAGATGTAGATGGTGAAGCATTGGCAACATTGGTTGTTAACAGACTTCGAGGTTCATTAAATATTGCTGCAGTAAAAGCGCCAGGTTTTGGTGACAGAAGAAAAGCAATGTTACAAGACATCGCTGTGTTAACAGGTGGTACCGTGGTAGCTGAAGAGATGGGAATGACTTTAGAAGGTTCTGGAGTTGAAGTGCTAGGTACGGCATCTAAAATTGTTATTGACAAAGACAACACAACCATCGTTGATGGTAATGGAGATAAAGCAGCTGTTGAAGCACGAGTAGGGCAAATCAGAAACGAAATTGCAAACACGACAAGTGATTATGACAGAGAGAAACTGCAAGAGAGATTAGCAAAACTTTCTGGTGGGGTTGCTGTTATTAAAGTAGGTGCTGCAACAGAGACAGAGATGAAAGAGAAAAAAGACCGAGTAGATGATGCACTTTCTGCAACACGAGCGGCTGTTGAAGAGGGTATCGTTATTGGTGGTGGAGCTGCACTTATTCGAGCGGCTTCAAAAGTGGCTTTAGAACTCGATGGTGATGAAGCTATTGGAGCAGACATTGTATTAAGAGCAATCAAAGCACCAATGAAACAAATTGCACAAAATGCAGGATTTGATGCAGGTGTGGTTGTAAATGAAGTTGAAAAAGCAAAAGATGAAAACTTTGGATTCAATGCGGCAACGGGTGAATATGTGGATATGTTTGCTGCAGGTATTGTGGATCCTGCAAAAGTTGAAAGAGTGGCAATGCAAAATGCGGTTTCTGTAGCATCACTTCTTTTAACAACTGAAGCAACTGTTACAGACATCAAAGAAGATAAACCAGCTCCAGCTATGCCAGACATGGGTGGAATGGGTGGAATGCCAGGTATGATGTAAGCAAACGTTAAAAACGTGAATTGATTGACGTTTTTAGTTTGCGCACCCGAAAGTGATGTGCGATAGCACCACTGAAGGGAGAAAAGGTTTGCGCACCCGAAGTCGATGTTCTATAAACTCACTTCACTCAATTAAAAGGCAAGGATTTACTCCTTGCCTTTTTTTATGCCCTTTTTGTGACTCGAAGGTGTTTTCTTCGTCCATTTTTTATAGGCTCTGAAAAAAGAGCTCGCTTCTGAGTAGCCCAGTAAATATGCAATGCTCGCATAATCCATTTTGGTTGTTTGTAAGTAGTGATCTGCCAGTTGCATTCTTACAGCTGTAAACGCATCTCTGAAGTTTTTCTTTTCACTTTTTAAGTAATTTTGCAAGGTGCGAACACTAAGTTGCATTTGTGAAGCGACAAACTCAATGTTGATGTCATGTTCTCCAATATTTTTTACAATAATGGTTTTCACTTTTCCATAATAAGAGGTTTGATTCAAATCTTGTAAAATCGCATTGGCTTGATTCTCAAAATATCCCAACATTGAGGGGTTTGAGTTTTTTACAGGGATATTGAGTTCATTCTTATTAAAGAGTATGGAGTTTTCATCTTTGCTAAAAAAGATATTCTCTCCAAAAAGTCGATGATAGGCGGTTAAGTCTTGAATTTTTTCTTGTGAAAAAAAAGTTTGAGAAGGAACAACTTGTTGTCCTAGAATTTGAGTCAAGATACTTACAATTGCAGATAAGTGTACCTCTGCATGATAACTTGGAACAGGAATATAGGGGTTTTCATTGATATAAATGGTGAATTTATAAGAGTGTTCATTTTCACTGAAATGGAATTTTAAATACCCACCTACGAGTTGTTGGTAGTGTGCAAATTTTTCAATCATCTCTTTAAGTGTTTGTGTATTTAAAAGTAAATAACCTAAAAGACCTAAGGAGTGGTAAGAAATTGACTGTCCAATATCCAAAGCCAATGTTTTATTTTGAGTATTTTCTATACAGTATCTGAAGATATCTGAAAGTTTATGGCTTTCTATGCCTTTGGGATTATTTTTTAAATCCTCTTCATTTAAGTCGACAAAAGCAAGCATATCATCCATAGAGAGTTTGGTGTTGGCGCATAAAGCTTTTAAAACATATTCAAATGTAATGGTGGAAATTCGTTGCAACAAGACTCCATTTTCGTAAAATGTCAATTTATTTACGTATTATAACATATAATTTTTTGTTTATTGTATATATAATATACAAGATGAAAAAAGGAAGAGAAGATATGTCGCAAAATGAAATCAGAGTAGATGAGAGTTATATCAGTTTTAAAAACATTGATTGTTTTGAAAATGCATGTGTTGTGATAGACCACATGATACGAGTTTTAAAAGATCCTAAAAATATGAATATCTATTGGGAAAAGTTTATGCCTAAGATTCCACAAGCATATTACAGTAGAAATCCCAAAGATGATCCTGAAGAGAAACTGCTTTATTTGGTCTGTTCAAACTCTTTTTATATTGATGATTTGTTTGAAGATGCCCAAGATGAAGTTGCACAATTGGCACTTCATAAATGTGAACAAGAGTGTTGTTAAAAAATCAATGGAGCAGATAATCATATAAATGTGATAATTTAATCACTAATGTGTTACTATGATTTAAGAGAAATTATGGGACACAGTTATGGACAGATTCAATCATAAAACTATTTTTTCTAAATTGACCAAACTTTTTTTTATATTTGGTTTGTTTCTGATAGTCATTGCTACATTAGTAATGTATTACTTGCAACAACAAATAGAAGAGTCTGAAATTGAACAAAAATCCCAATTGGTCTTAAAATATAAACAACATGCTTATGTTGAATATATTCAAGAGGCCAAAAAACTTTTAAAATCGATACAAAACAGTACATTTTTAAAACGCTATTTAAAAAATCATAACAATAAAAATGATGTTGAAGAGCTTTTTTATACGCTTGCACAAGCTAATAGTACCATACTTCAAATTCGTTATTTAAATGAGCAAGGGCAAGAACAAATTCGTATCAATAAAGATGCGGCTCAAAACCGTATCACTAAAGTTCCAATACACCTATTGCAACAAAAAGATCATCGATATTATGTTGATGAGATAAAGCGTTTAAAAGAGGATGAAACCTATCTTTCAAAATTGGATTTAAATATCGAAAACGAACAAATAGAAGTACCGTATGTCCCCACGCTTCGTTTGGCCAATGCTGTTTATAAAAACAACAAAATTGTGGGCATGATTATTATTAATTTACAAATGAAAGAGATCCTTGATAGTACGGTCAGTTCTGATATTTTTAACATCTATTTGGTGGATGAAAAAAACAATGTGGTTTACAGTAACGATGAGAGCAAAAACAATTGGTCCAATACGTTGAATGTCTATTCTCGAATTAACACCGAAGAGATTATTAATAAAGAGATGCTGTTTCAAAGCAATCAACATAAGCTTTATATTGCACTCAAACAAAAAGATTTTGGAAACAAAGCGATTATTAACAATACCATTGTAGTGATTGTTTTGATACTTGTATCAGCGAGTCTCTTTTTTGTTTATTTATTACGAACACGAGTCAATTTTATTTTGGAAAAATTCAATGATCAAAACAAATATGTGATTCAACAAGTCAAACTTGAATCCATTGGTAAACTTTTAGAAAACTTAGCACACCAATGGCGGCAACCTTTGAATGTCATTTCAAGTTTGTCGTCCAGTTCAAAAATGATGATGCAAATGGATCTTTTAAAAACGAATGAGTTGTATAATAATCTTGACCAAATCACTGCAACGTGTATTGGACTTTCACACACTATTGATGATTTTAAAAACTTCTTCAAAATAGATTCAAGTATCACTTCATTTCAACTTTTAGAGTTAAAGCAAGAAGCATTAGAAAAATTAGAAGAGCTTTTAGATAAAAATGGCATTGCTTTTATCACCGATAAAAAAAGTATTAACCTTAAAATGAAAGGTTCTAAAAATGCTTTGGTTCAAGTCTTGATGGTATTGATTAAAAACTCGATTGAAGCACATATGAGCAATCCTTCAAAAGAGCGTTATATTTTCTTTTTGGCTCAAGCCACTAAAGAGAACATTACCATCACCATTAAAGATAATGCGCAAGGCATACCAAGTGATATTATGGATAAAATATTTGAACCCTATTTTACCACCAAACACCAATCACAAGGCAAAGGAATGGGATTATATATTGTCCATCAAGTCATTACTCAACAACTCAATGGACAAATTGAAGTGCATAATGTGCAGTATCGATATAATCATCAATTACAAATAGGAACAGAGTTTTGTATTACTCTGCCTATTCAAATATCATAAGATTAAAACTCTTCCCACGTTGCATTTTCATGAGAGCTGTGCACTTTTTGACTCTCTTTTGGTTTTGAAGTGTGTTTAAGGTTTTCTTTTTTTATCTCTTGTGAAAGATTCTCTTTTTTTGCTTGCAGTGCTTTTGCGTCGGCTTTCCCCCAAAACTCTTTTTTATTGGCATCATTGACAATGTCCTTGGCAATACTGTCTGTTTGCATTGCAATCTCTTGTGTCTGATTTGCGATTGATGCATTTTGTTGAGTTTGTTGATCCAGTTGTGTCACGGCATCATTGATTTGAGTAATCCCTGCTTCTTGCTCTTTACTGGCATTGGCAATCTCTTCAATCATGTGTGTGGATTTACTGATATTATCCAACAACCCTTTATACCCTTCAATCATATCTGCACTGATGGTCTTACCATGTC